>JAYVKA010000291.1:0-6520 GCA_043768885.1 Planctomycetota bacterium | reverse complement strand
CGAAACACAGGTTGATTCCGTCGCAGTTGGATCAGATGCCTGGTGAATCGCAACAGTTCAGCGTTCGCTTTCACCAGCGACCAGTCGACCCAGGAGATTTCGTTGTCCTGGCACCAGGCATTATTGTTGCCTCGCTGCGTGCGCTGAAACTCGTCACCGGCGACGAGCATTGGCACGCCCTGGCTGACCATTAGCGACGTCAACATGTTCTTCAGCTGTCGTCGCCGGGTTTCAATGATTCGTTTGTCGTTGGTCGGGCCTTCGACTCCATGGTTCTGACTGCAATTGTTGTTGTCGCCGTCGCGGTTGTCTTCCTGGTTCGCCTGGTTGTGTTTTTCGTTGTAGGAAACGAGGTCATTCAAAGTGAATCCGTCGTGTGACGTGATAAAGTTGATGCTGGCACAGGGGGCTCTGCCGTTGTTCTGATAAAGGTCAGCTGACCCAGCCAGTCGCGTTGCAAAGGCCCCCCGTGAATTGCCGTCGCCGCGCCAGTAGCCGCGGACCTCGTCGCGATACTTGCCGTTCCATTCGGCCCAGCGATCGGCACCGAACGAGCCGACTTGATAGGCTCCGGCGGCATCCCACGCTTCGGCGATGATTTTTGTATCGGCCAACAAAGGGTCTTCGCTAATGGCCTCGACGATCGGCGGATTCGGCAGCATGTTGCCGTTCCTGTCGCGGCTGAGGATCGAAGCAAGATCGAACCGGAACCCGTCCACATGATAGTTGTAGACCCAGTGCCGCAGGCAATGGAAAATCATCTCGCGGACAATCGGATGATTGCCATTGACGGTGTTTCCGCAGCCCGAGTAGTTGCGATAGTGTCGCTTGTTGGGTTCGAGCATGTAGTAGACGGAGTTTTCCAGTCCCTTCATGCTGAGGACCGGCCCCTGGTCGTTTCCTTCACAGGTGTGATTGAACACCACGTCCAGAATGACCTCGATGCCGGCTTCGTGTAACGCCTTGACCATCTGTTTGAACTCGCGGACCGAAGCCCCCGGTTCCGGACTCGATGCGTAACCCTGATGCGGTGCAAAAAATGCCAGCGGATCGTAGCCCCAGTAGTTTTGTCGCCCACCCGTCGAGCCATCGATATTGTTGAGCGGAAACTCGTGGATCGGCATCAGTTCGACTGCTGTGATGCCCAAAGATTTCAGATAAGGGATCTTCTCGATCACGCCGAGATAAGTGCCCGGCTCCCGAACGCCGCTTTCCGGATGTTTGGTAAATCCGCGAACGTGCATTTCGTAAATGACCGTGTCGGCCAGATCCAGGTTAAGGTGCCGGTCTCCGCCCCAGTCGAAGAAATCGTCAGACACCACGCACTTGGGTGGACGAATGATTCCGTCGGTTGCCGGCTGGAAAGATCCGGCCAGCGACTTTGCCCAGGGATCAACCAGTCGTGCGGTGCCGTTGAACCAAAGTCCCCGATCAGGATCGTGCGGCCCGTCAGCCTGCAAATGATAAAGCTGGCCATCTTTTAGACCCGGAACAAAAATGCTCCAAACGTCCCCCCAGCGATCGGTTCGGGGATGGAAATGCAAGACCTCGGAAGGCTCGGTTTGATCGACACGGTCGTACAGCAACAGCCGCATTTCCGTGGCATTCCGGCTGAATATCGAGAACTGCACTCCGCCTTCACGCAGATTGGCTCCGTACGGTAGCGAATGGTACAGCTGTAATCGTGGGTGGGTATGTCGCATGTGCATTAACAATGGCGATTCCTCCTGGAGCTTGCAACAGGACAGATGAAAAACTGCTCCGGCGTCGAATTCCGGGACTCCCGACCATGGCAATCCAATGATTGTTGACGCTTCCGGCGGAGACATGTAAACGTATATCCAACATTGCTCAAGGGGCTCCGGAATCGCTTCGAAAACCCGATTCATTCGATTGGCCGACGACAAAACAGCCAACACCCGCCAGCTTTCGCCAATCCCACCCAAGCCGTTGGAACCGCTCCATTTTGAAATGCAAAATCGTCCAATCGGCGGTCTCCCGCCTGAAAAAAACGCTAGAAGCAGTTAAGATACTCTTCAGGCGCCGGATTCAAATCGAACCAGCCCATCAGTTGACCAAAGAACCTCTCGCATCAGGAAATCATTCGTCGCATGGCAGGTGTCACTTACAAAGACTCGGGGGTTGATCTCGAGGTCTATGCCGAATCGATGCGACGCCTGCCCCGGCTGATGCACCGCACTTTTTCGCCGCGGGTTCAGCCGCTGGATGGGGGATTTGCCGGGCTGTTTCAGCTTGATTTTCCCAGCCCAATTTTTCGCCGCGGTTATGTCGATCCGGTTCTGGTGTCCTGTACCGACGGCGTGGGAACGAAACTCAAGGTGGCGACGAAAGCAGGACGGCACGACACGATTGGAATCGACCTGGTGGCAATGTGCGTGAACGATGCGATATGTTGCGGGGCCGAACCGCTTTTTTTCCTCGATTACGTTGCAATGAGTCACGACGATCCCGAGCTGCTGGAGGCAATCGTAACCGGCATCAGTGACGGATGTGTTCAAGCCGATTGCGCCCTGCTGGGTGGCGAAACCGCGATCATGTCGGATCTTTACCCACACGGCGAGTACGATTTGGCCGGATTCTGTGTCGGGGTTGTCGAAAAGAAAAACCTGATCACGGGCAAAGCGATCGCACCGGACGACGTTGTGATCGGAATCGAATCCACGGGCTTGCACTCCAACGGCTATAGTCTGGCCCGAAAAATCGTGTACGACGTCGCGGGGTTGAAACCGGATGCGGTCGTTCCGGAACTGGACGCCAATGTTTCGGACGCGATGCTGGTTCCGACACGTATTTACTGTTCCGGAATTCGGGCTGTGTTGCAGCATTACCGCAAGAAGCAGGTGGTGCACGGAATCGCTCATATTACGGGGGGAGGTCTGGCAGAAAACATTGAGCGGATAACACCAGCCGGTTGCGCGGTGACGATTGATGCCCGCAAATGGAAACGCCCGCCGATTTTTGGCTGGATGCAGAAGCTTGGAAGCGTTGAGACAAACGAGATGTATCGCGTTTTCAACATGGGAATTGGAATGGCGTTGATGGTCAACCCGTACTTCGCCGAGTCCGTCTGCCGGATGTTGGCTGACAGCGGATACCCGGCCTGCGTAATTGGCGAAGTAAAGGCCGGCGAGCGCTGTGTCAAAGTCACGAACCGGGACGCGTAGTGGATCGTGCCAAAGATCCGAAAGTGTAGTGGATCTTGCTAAAGATCCTGCCCCAATGGGAGGTTTGGCAACCTCCACTACCCCATTTGTTTGCTGGAAAAGGAATACGGGCGATGGACAATCAAGCTGCGAAAAAGATTGTTGAGCTGGAAACCTCGTTGGGGCTTCTTCAACACGATTTCGACAAACAAAACCAAATGATTGTTCTGGATTCCCGCCGAATCGAAAAACTGGAGCGGGAGTTGCGGGTTTTGGCGGCAAGTCTGGAGACATACAGAACCACGTCCGATTCACAACCGATTCCGAACGACCCTCCGCCTCACTATTGATCATCCTTCCGTATAGCATCGTGTCGACGATAGGAACGGGACAGATCAACTGGTTTCGCTCCCATCAAGAAACGAATCTGAATCCACCAGTTACGAAGCGTTTGCCTAACGACTCCGTACTTCTTCCAGCGGCGGGCATTGACCGGTAGTGGTAGCTTGATTTCTGCTGGCCGAAATTTTCGCCCCAGGCCGCGCGAAATGATTACGTCCTCCATTAGGGGCTCATCAGGAAAACCGCCGACCGATTCGAACATCTCACGAGTCGCCCACATCGCCTGGTCGCCAAATACTCGGCGAAGAAGTTGGGCACGCAAGCGATTGCCGGATTCCAGCAGCCGGTATGCCAGGCTTGTGCCATCGATACGCTGCCGAAAGAAACCCCATTGCGAACCGGCCTGGATCGCCCTTTCAACTGCTGCGGCTGACCCTAACGGCAATCGGCAGTCGGCATGCAAAAAAAGAACCACGGTGCCGCATGAAAGCCGGGCACCGTGGTTCATTTGTCTTGCGCGACCGGGACTGGTTGAAACAACCTTGGCTCCGCAGTGTTTGGCCTCTGGAATCGTGTCGTCGGAACTTCCTCCATCGACCACGATTACTTCGGCGGCACCCGCATCAAAGGCGGATTGAACTGCTGCCGAAATAAAAGCCTGTTCGTTGATCGCCGGGATAATGACTGACAGTCGCATGCCACGGCACAAACCTGGTTATTTCTTTTCGGTGGTCGAATCGGTCGTTGCATCGGTCGCTTCGGCCACACGGGTGACAACTCCCGCTGCTTGCATGAACGACTCGACACTGGCAACCGTTTGAATTCCGGCCAGATATCGGCGTTGCCATTCGCCATCAACTTTTTGGAACAACAGCAACTGCGGCAGGCCCCGTTCGCCAATCAACTGGCTGGCCAGTTCGACCTGGGCATCGTAGTCGACTGTTGCATAGTTCACGCCAGAGAATGCATTTTTTGCGACCAGTTCGGGAATCGTTGTCGCTTTCATGACCTGACACGGAGGACACCAGTTGGCTGTAACCAGAACCAGCAATGGCCGGTTGTTTTCAGCGGACTGATGATAGGCCGTCGCGTAATCGACGGGCTCCTGGGCGCAGGCAACCGTCGTAACAGCTGCAAACACCAATGTCAGAACAAGTTTCATAAAACGACTCCTTGGTTACCGGCGAGTATGGAAAAACGGATTGAGGGTCCGGCAAAATCTGATTGGAAAGTTGAGGCAGGCGAGTCACAAGTGCTGACGCTGCCCCGTTGAATCCGACCTGGAAAGCGGACGGTATTCGACCCCGAAGACCTGTCAGGGGACGACCAGTCAGAGTCTTTTATCGGGCACGCATGCGACGAAACGACATTACAATTCGCGATAATTGGGCCTTCTGGCCGATTCAAAGCCCTTACGCTGGAAACCTGAAACAGTTGTAAACACTATGCACATATTTCCTGCGGCAAACTGTAGGGATCAGGAAAAAGTTGCCGAGTCAGTAGCGGCGGAACTCGTGAAATGCCGCAAGGCTTCTGCTATCATTCAGATGCGTGAGCCATTCAGAATCCATTGGACCGAGCTGTCCACGATTCGCGACCAGATATTTTTGAGACTGCCCTTCGCGGCGGGAATTGAATGAAACTGCGGGTAGGATTGATCGGGCTCGGGGACCATTGGCTATCTCGCCATCGCCCCGCACTGCTTGCCTTGTCAGACCGGTTTGAAGTCAAGGCAATTTGTTGTGAGATCTCGCGCAAGGCCGAGACGGTGGCCCGCGACTTCAACGCCATGCCGATGGACGGATTCAGGGCGATGGTCGAACGGGAGGACATCGATGTTGTTCTTGCTCTGTCACCAGACTGGGTTGGCCCGTTGCCGATGATCGCTGCTTGCGAGTCTGGAAAAGCCGTGTTTAGCGCCGGGGCGTTGGACATTACCGCAGAACAGCTGGACTCGGTTCGCGAACGGATCGAAAAATCGGGCGTCGCTTTCATGGCCGAACTGCCCCGGCGGTTTGCTCCGGCCACAATTCGATTAAAGGAGTTGATCGCGACTCGACTGGGTCCACCGCGACTAATGTTTTGCCACGAGCGTTTGCCGGCCGAAGGCCAATCCAACCGGCTTCGACGGGGAAATTATTGCCCGCTCGCATGGCGCCATTTGATGGAACTTGTTGACTGGTGCAATTACCTCGTTGGACGGCCTCCCAATTCAGTAATCAGTGCCCTTCACGAACAACATACACCGGAGCGCGATGCCTGGTACCAAATGGTCAACCTGGGGTTTCCGTCAGAGTCGCCAGACAAACCACCTGTGATGGCCCAGATGAGCGTCGGGCATTACGTACCCGATCGCTGGACAGACGCGCTGGCCTATCGCCGTCCGGCTTCGATTCAGATTTGTTGTGATCGCGGAATGGCGTTTGTTGATTTGCCTTCGAACCTGAATTGGTTTGACGATTCCGGCCAGCATTCGGAATCGCTGGAAACCGAACGCCCGGTTGGCGAAAGAATGCTGGACCAGTTTTACAGGTCGGTTACCAGTCTCGTGCGAAGAAATGGCGATCTCGACGATTCCGTTCGTGCCATGCGGGTTGTCCAGGCGGCAATGCAAAGCGCTCAAACGGGCCAGCAACAGAAACTGGATTTGTGATCCACTGGCCAGAATGAACAAAGCCCGTCACACAATACCCGAAATCGAAAATGGCTTCACCCTCGAATTCGTCGTCGCCATTTCGGTTGGGAAACGATTCGCTATCCATGGAAGTGAAAGTTCACGCAGGCACGCGTCGAAACCAGGTTGGCCCTGTCGTGGCAGGAAGAGTTCGGGTTTCGGTCACGATTGCTCCGGAACAGGGTAAGGCCAACAAGGAAGTGATTAAGCTGATATCCGGTTGGGCGAATGTGCCAGCCTCGTCAGTATCGATCGCTACTGGGCTGACAAACCCGCGAAAGACGCTGGGATTTGACACGTCAGATCCGAACGAACTTTTGAAAAAACTCCAAAAGCTCTT
>JAYVKA010000290.1:0-9381 GCA_043768885.1 Planctomycetota bacterium | reverse complement strand
CTGACCAACCACCATGTCGGCAGTGACACGTTGTTCAAGCTTTCGACGCCAGAGCGAAACATCATGGAAGCCGGCTTTTTGGCTCGCTCCAATGCCGAAGAGTTGCGAGCACCGGACCTGGAATTGAACCAGTTGGTCAAAATCACCGACGTCACGGACACAGTCAACAGCGGGATCACCGAAGGAATGCCGACCGACAAGGCCCTGGCTGCACGTCGTGAGGCGATTGCCGGAATCGAAAAAGCAGCGACGGACGATAGCGGTCTGCGCAGCGATGTGGTGACACTGTTTGGCGGCGCACGTTACCACTTGTACCAATACAAGAAGTACACCGACGTGCGACTGGTCTGGGCACCAGAGTCTGCGGCCGCTTTTATGGGTGGCGATGCAGACAACTTCGAGTACCCCAGATTCTGCATGGACGCCACGATCTTTCGGGTTTACGAAAATGACAAGCCGGCGAAAATTGAACATTTTTTGAAATGGTCTCAGGCCGGACCGGACGAAGGCGAACTGGTTTTCGTTGCCGGGAACCCCGGTCGTACCAGCCGCATCTTTACCGTCGATGCCCTCAAGTACCAGCGCGATGTGCGCATGCCGTTCGTGCTGGATTTGTTGCGGCGGCGAGAAATCGATTTGCAACAATTTGCACTGGGCGGGCCGGAAGAGAAAAGGCGTGCACGGGATGAACTGTTTGGTGTGCAAAATTCCCGCAAAGCCTACACGGGAATGCTGGGCGGTTTGCAGAATCCGGCTGTGATGGCAGCCAAGGTTGCCGCAGAAGCCAAATTGCGGGACGCCGTTCAATCGAAGCCGGAACTGGCAAAACTGGATTCGGCCTGGGACATCGTTTCCGACATTCAGCGCGAACGCCCGACCCTTTTGCTGCGAAACCCGTCGATTCAATCGCGGCTATTCGAAATCGCCGAAACGATCGTGATGATGCAGGTGGAAAACAAAAAGCCGGCAGGTGAGCGGTTGCCGGAATATTCCGAGTCGGGCCGGGATTCGTTGATGCAACAGCTGTTGTCCGACGCGCCGATTTATCCGGATCTGGAGCAATGCCTGCTGGCCGGGTCGCTGGCCCGAATGGCCGAGCTGCGTGGTGGAGATGACCCGCTGGTCGTAAAAGTCCTGGACGGAAAATCTCCGAATGACCGTGCGGCCGAGTTGGTCGGCGGCACAGAACTGGCTGATGTTGCGGCCCGCAAAACCCTGATCGATGGCGGCGAGTCGGCGGTCAAAGCAAGTCAGGATACGATGGTCCATCTGGCGTTGATGGTCGATGAGGAAGTGCGCAAATACCGCAAGATCGCCGACGAATTGGCCGAACGCGAAAAGCAGTCCTATGCCCGCATCGCCGAAGCCCAATTCGCCACGAACGGAACTTCGACTTATCCCGACGCGACATTCACCTTGCGGTTGGCTTTCGGCACGGTAATTCCCTACGAAGAAAACGGCGAGACGGTTGCCGCGATGACCAACATGGCCGGAGCGTTCGACCACCAGGGAAAACACGTGGGCGAAGCGGATTACCAGTTGCCAAAATCCTGGAATGACGCGCGGAGCCGACTCGATCTGGAGACGCCGATGAATTTTGTTTGCACAGCGGACATCATCGGCGGGAACTCGGGTAGCCCGGTTGTCAACCAAAACCTGGAACTGGTCGGGCTAATCTTCGACGGAAACATCCAGTCGTTGACCGCCGACTACCTGTACACCGACCAGCAATCCCGCTCGGTCAGTGTTCATTCCAGTGCGATCCGTGAAGCACTGCGAACGATTTACGGTGCGACCGAACTGGCGGACCAGTTGGGCCGATAACACGTGCTCGGGAACAGGTTTTGCAAATCCCCCGCCGCATTGGATTGCAGCGGGGGATTTTTGTTTGCGTGGGCCAATGGATTTGTTTATCGTCTCAAGTGGAGGTGATTTTGCGACCCCGCAGAAATTGCCTTTGACGGAGACGGAAAATGATTCGAACGATTCTGGCGGTTGTGATCGGCCTGGTTGTTGGCATGGTTGTTCACATGGGAATTTTGTTCCTGTCGGTCCTCGCCTATCCGTTGCCTGAAGGAATGGACATGGCTGACCAGGAAGCGATGAAAGGATTTGTCGCCAGTTTGCCGCCGCTCGCATTTGCATTTCCTCTCGCTGCACATGCAATCGGTTCACTGGTCAGTGCATTGATATGCTCGTTGATTGTCAGGCGAAACTGGATGATCGGTTCGTTGATCATCGGGGTCTTCTATTTGGTTGGTGGCGCCATAAACCTTTACAGTATCCCGCACCCGGCCTGGTTCGCACCGGTTGATTTGTTGCTTTACATCCCGGCTGCACTTGTCGGCGGATGGATCGCGGGAACGCTGACAGGAACTAAAACAGCAGGCTAACGAAATTTATGCGGCGAGACGAAACCGCCCGAATGGCTACCTGGATCGAGCTGGCCGCAGCCTTGAACGCCATTTCATATTTCGTGCTTTCGCAAGTCTGGGGAAACCTTTTCGGAGGGCAAAATGATCATCCGGTTGCAATCGGTTTTCCGTTTTTGATTTCACACAACGGTTACGAATTTCCCGAGGGATCAATTTGGCCGGTCAACCTGTTTCTGTATTTCGGGATCGCCATCTTGTTCGGCTCTATGGCAGCCGGGGTCATTCGCCGCCGCGTTCCAGTGAAAGACGAAGTGGACGGGGCATTGTTGGAAATGGAGCAGGTCGTGCCCCGGATGTTCCAGCTGAGCATCTTTGAATTGATGGCAGGAACAGTGGTGTTGGCAGTCATTTTTGGCGCATTGGGACATTCGGCAAATGTGGACGTTGGCGCACTGAAGACGATTTATGTCGCGGGACCAATTGCAATTGCCTGGATCGCCTGGGTTAGTCGACGGCTGCCCAACTCCGGTCAATCGCTTCTCGTTTTGGGCTTCGCCATCGCGTTGATTGTCGCAGCTGGATGGCTGGCCGAGTCGATTCCTTGAATACGCGATTTTACTCGCGGTTTGATGGGGATCTTCGTCTGTTGGATTCCCCAGATTGTTGCATTCCTGGTGATCGACCTGGCTCAGCTTCTGACCAAGCGTGGAATGGCTGACGAATTGGGGTTGACTCCCGAACAGAAGATCGGAGTCATTGTCGAAATGGGGTTGTATTGCACGTCCGCAGATCAGGAAATGGAAAAATTCCTTTCTGGCCAGGGGGGACGTTCAACCGTTGTTTTCGAACTGGATCAGCTCCCTCTTTCCGCTCAACAGAGGAACCGCTTGCTGCAAATCTACTGCCAAAATGAATGCCAACTGGTATCGGATCCCATGCTTGCGATGGAAACGCTGACCGATTATCTCTCCCTGACTCCAGGACAGATGTCGGCCATGGAAGCCCTTGTTGATACCGGCGAGAAAGAATTCCGCGAACATGTTCTGGACATGCTTGACGAACTTCAGAAAATCAGGAACAGGCAGTTTGGTCAATCAATAGCCTTGCTTTCGGAATCGCAGCGCGACGCAATCCGCGTGTTGGGCGATCCGTACTGGCTTGGCAGCTGGGATGTCACAAAGTTGTCGTTGGAGGTTCTCGCTCCCCCGAACTAGGATTTTGCACGGTAGTCCTATTCTGGAACAATCGACGCGCCTGACTGTCCGTTGTGAAGATTTCGATAAAGGTATTCCAGTACCAGCATTTTGTAGTTGCTGCCGATCCCGTGTTTGAAACCGGGATAGATCATCATGTCGAACGACTTGTTGGCGTTTTGCAACGCTTCGGCCAGTTGCCAGGTGTTCGCCGGATGAACGTTGTCATCGATCAAGCCGTGGACGATCATCAATTTCCCCTGCAGGTTCCCGGCTAACGGAATGCACGAACCATCGGTGTATCCCTGGCTATTCTCCTGTGGAGTCCGCATGTAACGTTCCGTATATATCGTGTCGTAGTTGCGCCAGTCCGTAACCGGTGCACCGGCCACCGCGACTTGAAAAACGTCCGGGTATTTCAGAATTCCGAGAGCGGACATGTAGCCGCCATAAGAATGCCCGTAGATTCCTACCCGGTTTCCATCGACGTAGTCACGTTGGCGAAGATATCGAACCGCCGAAGCCTGGTCAGCAATGTCTGCTCCGCCAAGAGTCTGGTACGTCGCGCTTTCAAAGGCCTTGCCGCGCCCGGTCGTACCGCGATTGCCGACTTTGGCCACAAGAAAACCGAGTGCACACATCGGGTCGAAGGGGGAATAGTCGTTATTTAACCCGCGCGAAGTCGGCCCGCCATAGACATCAATAACAAGAGAATATTTTTTCGACGGGTCAAAGTTGATCGGCTTCTTCAACCAGCCAAAAATTTCCGTTTTGCCATCGTCGGCCATAAAACTGAACAGCTCGGCGGGTGCAATTCCAGAGGCCTCGGCAACACTAGCGTCACCCGTTGCGAGGACGGTTACTTCTTTCCCCGATTCGCAATCGTAAACTGCCGTCTGGTGCGGAGTCTTCATCGCTTCACGAACGGCGACCACATACTTGTGACCCGGAGCAATCATGAAACTGGTGTGATTCAGCGGGCTGGAAGAAATTCTCTGGTGTCCGGTTCCATCCAGCTTCACGCGATGCAGTTGAGCGTTGTAGGGGTTGGCGTCACTGTTGGCAGAATAGTAGAACCAGCCCGCCGCCTCGTCGATCAACACGATGTTTTCGCACGGATAATCCTTTGGGTCGGAAAGCGTATTCAACAGCCGTCCATCGAGATGCCGCAACTGATAATGTTTCCAACCGTTGGCTTCGGTTTCCCAAACGAAACGCTGTCCGTCAGCCAGAAATCGCACCGTTGGCAAGTTGTTTTGCCATGTCGCCTGTTTTTCGCCAACGACTGTTCGCACCTCGCCGGAAACGAGATTCACAGCTAACAAGTCCATCACGTCCTGATGCCGGTTCGTGCGGTTGACCAATAGCGTCTGACCGTCCGGGGCGAAGCGGATTTTGTAAAGGTATTGCCGTTCTTCGCCTGGAATTTCCAGTCGCTTCAGATCACCCGAGTCCAGATCGTAAACCATCAAATTGGCTTGCGGGTTAGGATCGCCGGCTTTCGGATAGCGGACGGCTTCGACTCGCGTGTAACTCGCCGTGTTGTCGAAGGTGAGATAATAGTCCTTCATTCCGTCTTCGATGATTTCGTAGAAGACCAGTTTCTTTCCATCGCCCGACCACCAAATCGCGTCGGACTGGTAAAGCTCTTCGCCGTAGACCCAGCAAGCAGTTCCATACCGATGCCGTTCAGCACCGTCGGTGGTAATTTGCTTTGGTTTGCCGCTGCCATCGGCGGATTCGAGCCACATGTCAAAGTCGCGATAGACGGCATTGGTTTTTCCATCCGGAGAAGTGGCTTCAGTAAACTGTTCGGCCCGCCCCGCTCCCCACCGTGTCTCGAGTTTGCTGTCATCGGCCAGGGAGTCCATTGGCTCAACGGCCTGGTCGTAGGGCGTCGTTTCGAGTGTGTCCAGCTGCGTCGTATTTCGATCACCGCCGGTCGTGTAGTAAACCGAGATGCCGTCAGCTGACCATTTGATTTTGCTGGCCCGACCATTGGTCTGTGAGAACTCACCACGTTTGGCATTCAGCTCCTGGTACCTGGCATAAGCGGGACTCTGGTCAAACGCGAGGTTCGCCTGGGCCAGTAGGGGCGCACCGATCAACACGATGGCGATAACGAAAACAAACGAAAACAGCTTGTGACTCATCGAAAGTATCCTGAAACTGGAAATCCAACCTTGATGAAAAACGGCAGATGGAAGTTGCCGTCCAAAGAGATTCAGCCAACCGTTTTAACTGGCCGGACAGAAAAAGGAAACAAAGCGTTCGATTCTCCGTGTCCAAAACGCGAAAAAGTGGGGCTAAGTGAATTATCTTCACTCGCCCCACAATCGTTCAACCAAATTTTGAAATAGTCTGAACTACTTTTTCGGCTTGTCTCCGATCAAGAGACGAATTTCGTCCGAGTTGCCTTTCAGTTCCGGAGCGTACATCGCCCAGGCTTTGGCGGGCATGGCACTGAACTTGCCGGGGATTTCAGCCCTTAACCGATAACTGACGCTGTGCTTGCCCCGTGCCAGACTTTGCATGAAGAACGCGACATATTCGTCACGGAATTCGACATACGCACCCAGGCTCCCTTCAGTGTATCCGCTGCGAACATCGACCGGCTCAAAACCCGCCGCTTTCATGTCTTCGAAGATGACGTATTCATAATCGTTCTTCGAATCGATTTCGAGTTCGACTTCGATTAGGTCACCGCTGACGACTTCTGCAAGATTCGCCAGTTCAACCCGGTCGTACTTGTCGGTTTTCTGTTCGACGACTTGGCCGCGATCACCGCGAACGGTCGCCGAAGAATTCTCGCGCTGGACCAGTTTGTAAAACTTGCGGTTGACTTTGACTTCCAAACCCGCCGCCGTGATGTGGTCCTCCATTGTAAAGTTGGTGAGGTAGGCGTTGGCGTAGACCGGGCCTTTCCCCTTGCGACGGATTTCAATCTTGTGCGGACCCGATTCCAGTTCGTCACCAGTCAGAACCAGACCGTTGTCGAACGAAAAAATGTTGGCCTTCGTTACTTCGACTGCCTTGCGAACTTTGCCATCGACCAGGACCTCGATCGTCATGTCCGGTTCGGCTTCGCCCGTTCGCTGGATGTATTCGGCCAGTGCCTCGATGCAAGTCGCAGTGTCGCGGGTGCTGTTCCAGCGGTTGCCGTAGCGGCGATTGTTCAGTAGATACTTGACGACGCCAGCTGTTTTCGGATCATTCGGCCGTACACGGGACATCAGTTTCAGGTACCAGGCATTGGCTTCGATCACGTCGCCGTACCAGTACCACCAATATCCACCGTTGTTCGGCAAGTCGATGTAAGCCGACTGGTTCTCTTCGTCGTAGACCACAAACTGGTCCATGTTTCGGACCACCATGTCACGCCGTTCGTTGTCGCCGATCTTGTCGAGTGCCAAACCCAGCAATCCCATGCCATAAAGCGTCAGTTTGGTCCGGTCGCGATACAGATAATCCGTCATCTTGGGCATTTGGCCACCGGCCATGGTCACTACGTGATGAACCAATGCGTCCAAATTGTCAGCCGACTCCTTGTATCTTGGATTGGCTGGCCATTTGTCGCGGGGTGTGTCTTGTAATCGCACCCATTCGTCGAGCAGTGCAACCTGGACGGCCTCGTAGGTCTTCAGCCATTGCACACCGCGATCCACGACGTCTGCCGGAATCGGCATGTCCGCTTCGGTTGCAGTCTGCAATCCGTGAACGACTATGGCTGTAGTATGTGGCCAGCTGTGTTCGCCGTAGCCCGAGAACCAGCCCCAACCGCCGTCTGAGCACTGCATCGCAGTGAGGTCACTGATTCCCTTGCGAACCATCTTTTCGACTTCGTCCGGATCAAAAACCGGATTTCGGTCCCAAACTTTCCATTGTTTTGCCCGTTCTGCCGGATCTCCGATTTGTTGGGCATTCAGATTCGTTTGCTTATTGCGAATGTCGTCCAAATCCAGATTCATGTTCCGCAGAATCTTCAGCGTTACCACTGTCGGGACGAAACGGTTGAGCGTTTGTTCCGTGCAGCCGTAGGGATAATCGACCAGGTACGGTAACGCATCGACCATCGCGCCAGCGAGTGTGGGCGAGTAGCGGACTTCCAAACGGGTCTGCTCAGGCCGTCGTTCAGCGGGAACCCGAATGTCGATCGTTGCCGAGTCTTCGTTGCCACGCACCACGCGGCTGTACGATTCCGTTTTTAGCATTCCATGCACGAAGACGGGAAAACTCATTTTCATCGCGTCCGATTCGACATCGGTCTCGGCCGTCATCGTGATATCGGCAGTACCTTCGGCAACAGCGGCGACTTTCCAGTCCACTCGCACGTCACCACCCGCCGGAATCTCGATTGACTTCACGTCACCTTCAATTGGCGAAAGTGCATTGCCTCCCAGATCCAGACTAACCCGGGCTGTTTTTGCGACGTCCAGGTAGTTGTGGACGACTGCTGACAGCCAGACTTCGTCTTTTTCCACAAAAAAGCGCGGTGCCTGGAGTCGCACGAGAATGTTCTTTTTCGTCGTCACGGAAACTGTCGATTCGCCAACGCTGCTGGCAGGTCCCATCGCCCATGAGCGGATTTTCCAGGAGGTCAGGTTTTCCGGCATAGGCACCCTGATTTGCGCAGTGCCATCCCCGTCTGTCGTAATCATTGCATTCCAATAGGCCGAGTCGGCGAAGTTGGTACGAACAGTAGCTTCGGCCATGGCTGGACCGGCTACACCCGAATCGCCTTTCGCTTGGCCTTCGTTCATTGGGGCCATCGCCGATTCCATCACGGCTCCATCGGCTATCCCGCCACCCAATGGTCCTCCACCACCCATGCCTCCAGCGCGGGACATCGGCGCAGCCAAGTTCGAGGATTTG
This sequence comes from Planctomycetota bacterium, assembly GCA_043768885.1. Taxonomy (GTDB): domain Bacteria; phylum Planctomycetota; class Planctomycetia; order Pirellulales; family Pirellulaceae; genus BJ22. The sequence goes on along the minus strand of JAYVKA010000290.1, from coordinate 941 downwards.
TCCCTCGCATTTGCCGACCTGTCACGATCCCTGGTTTCCTCATCGAAGTCCTGGTCGGCGGTCAGATAGCCGAAGGCACCGAGGAACTGCATCATCGGATCACCGGATTTCGAAAACTGGTAGAACGAACGGCCGAGCGAATGTTCGCTGGAAGGACTGTGGCTGCGCGTCCACTTCCAGAAAAATTCCTGAATGTTTCCGACGTTTGGTCCGCCCGAAATGTATTCAACGGCGCGGTCATACATGGTGAGAACAAGGTCGCCGACAACCGGTTTGCCAAACTCATCCACCAGTTTGACATTGATAGTCGCTTCGGCTCCGGGCAAGTACTCGGTTTGCGAAGGTTCCATGGTGACCGTGATTGATTTGTCCATCGGGGGGACGACGATGTTACGGGTAACTTCGTGAACTTTGGCGTTGGAAATAGTGGACGCCTCGACAAAGAAATTCGGCATGTCGTTTTGAGTTACCGGAATTTCGTAAACGGTGCTCTTCCCCTTGAGTTTGAGGATCACGGGTTTGTCCGCGTAGGCACTGTTGACAGGTCGCAACCAAAGCAACACTGTCGAATCCGGGCGGTTCGCATTGATCAACAGCTTGACGGTGTCGCCCGGATTGTACGATTCACGATCCAGCGTGATTTCCAAATCGTTGAATCGAAAATCCTTGCCGTCAAATCCTTCGCCAGTGATGATCATCACCTGGCCACCTTCGAACCGGTTGCCCTTGCCGTCATCGACGGTGCAGGAAACACGGAACTGCCCGGCCTGGCTGGCGTCGATGATCTGTTCGATCTCGCCGCTGGAGTCTATTTCGATGTCAGCCCATGACTGAACTTCGGTTTCTTCCGGTTTGTTGTCGTTGTCCCATTTGACCGAAAACAACTTGATTTCAGCTTTTCCGGTTACGCCTTTGCCATCCGGCGTTCTGGCTGCGAAGTG
>JAYVKA010000289.1:0-10793 GCA_043768885.1 Planctomycetota bacterium | reverse complement strand
CAATGACGCCAACGCCGCAAAACTGTAAATCATCTCAACGGCAAATAGCAACGTGGCTCCATACCACGAGCAATAGAGTGTGATCAACAAGCCGGGCCCAGACAAAAAGTCCCGGTAGGTCTTTGGAAACAGCCAGAACAGCCCGGCCAAACCGCTGACAAAGGCAATTCCCAGTCGTAACAGAATCTGCCAGTGAATCGAGAATTCCTCAACGCCGGCTTGTCCGCGAAAATCAGCCCCGCAAACAAAGACATTGGCCCAAATCAGTATGGCCGCAACGATTTGATCCACCCGGACGTCCACGAATGAATCGTGTCGAACGATTTGCAGCGGTTGGTGAATTGCTGAAGTTGCCATTGCGCGAACCGGGCCGATAACCAGTCGTTCTGTGAAGCGAAAGCAAATGTTCTGTGATTATCGCGGAAGAGGTTGGGCGGAAGTTTCCCGCGAATCCGTTTCCATTCGTCCTGCCAACCCCCTGGAGGATTGAGCAGGCCCGGTTGTCGATGTATGAGAAACCTGAAGTTGTTCCCCCATGTCCTGAGCACGGGCAAAATCTTTTGTGCGGGCAAAGTATTCGCTTGCCAGAGCGACGAACAGTCCAGCCAAACCAGCGAAGGCCAGCGCGACCACTGCCAGCATCGAACGTTTGGGGCTGGTGTGTGCGAAACGAATCGATGGCTCCGCGACAACCGAAACGTTCGAGAGGGCTTCCTGATTCAAAGCCGCGTTGATACGGGCCTCTTCCAGTTTTCGGGCGTAAATTTGATGATTGTCCCTGCCGATGTTGATTTCGCGTTGAAGCCTCTCCGCCGTTACTTCCAGGGTGTTCAGTTTTTCCAGTCGCGCCAGCAAATCTGCGTCCAGTTTTTGGAGACTGTCCAGTCTGGTTTTGAGAGACGCGGCGTTGGCCTCGGCAACAAAAAGTTCCTTTCGCATTTCGATCAACACCGGATTCACCGCCGTGACCTTGTGCTCACGTTCTTTTGGCTGGGAATCCAGGATCTTTCGCGCGTCCGCCAATTGGGCACGAACCTTGATCAGGTCTGGATGGTTCTCGAGAAACTTGGCCGACAATTCCTTTTCGCGGATTTCCAGTTCGTACAATCGGTCGCGCATGGCATCCGATGCCCCGGCTTCGATGCCAGCCGTCGTTTCTGACTCCAGAATTTCGGGCATGAATTTCATGCTCAACTTCAGCTCATCGACCCGACCCACGGCGGCCGAGTAATCGGCGTTGGCCTGAAGCAGTTGAAGCTTGATGTTGGACTGTTCGGCCTGAAGGGAATCGCGGGCACCAGCCAGGCTGAGAATTCCCGCTTCGTTTTTCAACGCCCGAAACTCTGACTCTGAATTGGCGAGTCTGCCGTTTTCATCGGCGAACTGGGTGGTAAAGAATTCGACAGCGCCATCGGAAACATTGGATCGAATGTGCAAATCCTGGAAAACCTGAACGACGGCCGCGACGACATCGCGTGCCGTTTCCGGAGAGGAGGCCCGGTAGACGACTGATAACGTGGTGGATTTTTTGGGTGAGTGTATTCGCAGGTTCCCCATGAATTCCTTGATGGCGGCCTCCTGCCCTTTGCTGATCACTGTTTCGGAAGAAGTGTGGGCTGTTGAGGTATCCTCTTCCGGAACGAGGGCACCGATCCAGCCCGTCAGGTTTTCCATTTGACGGTCCAGCCAAGCAGTCTTTTCGCAAATTCTGTCCTCGCCAATTCGGTTGACGATTTCTTCGGCCAGCCCGCGGCTTTGCAGCAAATCGATAATCGAGTTAACTTCCGTCTCGCGGGAATCCTGGATGGAAATCGTTGGCCCCATCGTGGCCGGATCGACTCCCGTGCTGCTTCGACCCAAACGGACAAAGAGTTTGGCTTCTGACTCGAATTTTTTCGGAAGCAGCAAAACTACGAGCACAGCCACGGTCAGGGTCAGCAACGAGACCAGCAAGAAACGGCCTTTGTAACGAAATACCGCTGACACAATGTCAAGCAAGGTGATCGGAGCTGGTTGCTGTTGGGTGCGCATCAAACGGTTTGATTCCTGATCGAAGTAAAATTCCCAACGCGAAAGGGAATTTCGAACTCCAAAAATGGGCAATTCTTCGGCCTAAATGTCAGCGTCTTTGACTTGCCGAAAATGGGGAAAGGACTGTTAACGAGTCTAAACGAACTAGGGGAATTCACAACTCGTCGAACAGGGCCGGATCGCAAATCAGACGCTGAAATCCCGGCCATTTCCGGCACAAGCGGCAGGACCGGAAAATCCGGAACTCCATTCGATTCGTCGAAACTTTGTCGAGTCTGCAATGGTTTCCAGCTTGGCTCAATCGCCAAGGGTCGAAAGACAGCCTTTGGTCCATTTGTCGCAGGGAGTGGTTTTCAAGTCACCTTGCAAGAACCGTCAATCTGTTCAAACTATGATCCTTCTTGGGAAAAATCCGGACCCTTCGAACTGAAATGCACCTGCTCATGATCCCTCAGACGCTACTTAGCCTTCGTTTTGTATTGCCTGCTTTTTTGTTGTTTGTCCTTACGGCAATGTCCACTTCGCCGATTTTGGCTCTGGAAGGTGGCGAAGCCAACCTGAAATTGCCGGATTTGTCCTCCGTCAATTTCGTTTTTGGATTGAATGGCAAAGTGCTGCTTTACGGCGGATTGGTTATTTGCGCACTTGGGCTCGGTTTCGGATTGCTGATCTATTCTCAGCTCAAAAACATGCCAGTCCATAAGTCGATGCTGGCTATGTCCGACCTGATTTACGCCACATGCAAAACGTACCTGCTGACGCAGGGCAAGTTTATCCTGTTGTTGTGGGTCTTTATCGCAGTTGTCGTTGGATTCTATTTTGGCAAACTGTCGCCCTATGAAGATCCGCTGACGGAAACCAAAACAAACGGCATGCCGATACCGCTGGTCGTTACGATTCTCGTATTTTCGTTGATCGGCATTGCTGGCAGCTATTTGGTCGCCTGGTTCGGTATTCGCGTCAATACGTTTGCCAACTCCCGGACGGCGTTCGCCAGTTTGCATGGCAAACCGTATCCCTGTTACGCGATTCCGCTAAAGGCCGGAATGAGCATTGGAATGATGCTGATCAGCGTTGAACTGCTGATCATGCTTTGCATTCTGTTGTTCGTGCCTGGTCACTACGCTGGCGTTTGCTTTATCGGGTTTGCGATTGGTGAAAGCCTGGGTGCTGCTGCCCTCCGAATTGCCGGTGGTATCTTTACGAAGATCGCTGACATCGGTGCCGACCTGATGAAAATTGTGTTCAAGATTGGCGAAGACGACCCGCGAAATCCGGGCGTTATTGCCGACTGTACGGGTGACAATGCCGGTGACTCAGTTGGTCCAAGTGCTGACGGATTTGAAACCTACGGTGTTACAGGTGTCGCCCTGATTGCCTTTATCCTGCTGGCTGTAAACGACACGGATGTGAACCTGAAGCAGACTCTAACCGTCAGTTTTGAGCAAATTCAGGTCAAATTGCTGGTGTGGATCTTTGCCATGCGGATCATGATGATCATCGCTTCGGCTGGTTCGTATTACCTGAATGAATTTCTGACCAAAGCGAAGTACGAAAACGCCGAGAAGATGAACTTCGAGATGCCGTTGACCCGTTTGGTTTGGATCACTTCGATTATTTCCATCATTCTGACCTTTGCAGTTTCCTGGGTGCTGATTCCTGATCTGAACGGCAACAAGGACTTTTGGTGGATATTGTCCGCGATTATTTCTTGTGGAACTTTGGCCGGTGCCCTGATTCCGGAACTGGTCAAGGTCTTTACGTCTACCGAATCGGCTCACGTCAAGGAAGTTGTTTCCTCTTCTCGAGAAGGCGGAGCTTCGCTGAATATTTTATCTGGATTGGTCGCTGGCAATTTCTCCTGCCTCTGGCTGGGATTTGGAATCGTTGGCCTGATGGCACTTTCCTACTTCTTTTCGTTGATGGGACTGGCCGACTTCATGCAGGCTCCAGCCGTGTTTGCGTTCGGCCTGGTTGCATTTGGATTCCTCGGAATGGGACCAGTTACGATCGCCGTCGATTCGTACGGACCAGTTACCGACAACGCCCAATCGGTTTACGAACTTTCCCAGATTGAGTCGATTCCGGGGATCAAAGACGAATTAAAACGGGACTTCAACATGGACGTGAAATTTGCCGAAGCCAAACATTTCCTTGAAGAAAATGATGGTGCGGGTAACACTTTCAAAGCAACGGCCAAACCGGTGTTGATAGGTACGGCAGTGGTTGGTGCAACGACGATGATCTTTTCGATCATCATGATGTTGACCGACGGTTTGACAGTCGATACCGAGAAACTCGGCTTGATGCACGCCCCGTTTGTGTTGGGTTTGATTACTGGTGGTTCGATCATCTATTGGTTCACCGGTGCCAGTATCCAGGCAGTAACGACCGGGGCCTATCGGGCGGTCGAATATATCAAGGCGAACATTGACCTCGAAAGTTCCGCGGCCGCATCGACCAAAGACAGCCAGAAGGTCGTGGAAATCTGCACTAAATATGCGCAAAAGGGAATGTTCAACATCTTTCTGAGCGTGTTCTTTGTCTCGCTTTCGTTCGCCTTTGTCGAGCCGTTTTTCTTCATTGGCTATCTGTTCTCGATAGCCATTTTCGGCCTCTATCAGGCCATTTTCATGGCAAACGCCGGTGGTGCCTGGGACAATGCCAAGAAATTGGTCGAAGTCGATCTGAAAGAAAAGGGCACGCCTTTGCATGACGCAACCGTTGTCGGCGATACGGTGGGCGACCCGTTCAAAGACACTTCGTCAGTGGCTCTGAACCCGGTCATCAAATTCACGACTTTGTTCGGATTGCTGGCTGTCGAGTGTGCCGTGGCAATGGACAAGATGGAATTTGCCCAGGAATTCGAAGCAAACTACTCGGTTACACTGAACTCGGTTATTGCCGTCGTGACGGGAGCCATTGCGGTGTTCTTTATGTGGCGGTCGTTCTATGGAATGCGGATCAAGTCGGGCAAAGCAATCGCCTAGGCCGGCCATCGACTGACGTTGGAAAATTGACAGCCGGTCTGGTGATTCCAGGCCGGCTTTTTTCGTAAGGATACAAATGTCAACGGTTTTGTTTGACATTGATGGCACGCTGATGAACAGCGGTGGAGCCGGTAGCCGCGCGATGGCCCGAACTGCTCTACAATTACTTGGAGTACAGGATATCCCGCCGATTCCAGTGCACGGTCGAACGGACTTTGCAATCTTCAGCGATTTGTTTTCGGCACTGAAAGTGGAATTCGAATCGTGCTACCCGGCCTGGCAAAAGCATTACCACCAATGGCTTGAGCAGGAATTGTCCGCCAATGCGGTAGTTCGACCCAAACAACTGCCGGGCGTTCAGCTGCTTTTGGACGAGTTGAAAAGCAGCAACTGGCATTCGGCGATCATTACCGGCAACAGCAAGCACGCAGCCAAGTTAAAATTACAAGCGGTTGGCATCGAAAAGTATTTTGTATCCGGCGGTTATGGTGACTGGTCCGAATGCCGCAATCAGCTCGCCAGGGAAGCGGTGGAAGTCTGCAAGACCTGCATTCCTGACTTCGACGTCGCTGGCTCGATCATGATTGGTGACACTGTCCACGATGTTCAATGCGCCCTGTCGGTCAATATGTTCGTGATCGGTGTGACGACAGGGGGGAGCTCGAGGGAGGAACTGCAGGCGTCCGGGGCGTCGATGGTTGTAGATTCGCTGGCGGAATTGGACGTTCGGCAACTGTCCAGTTTATTGATGCTGTAAGAGACATTCCTGTTCGATTGCCGGTCGCAAGTCGAAATTATTCAGAAATTGCCGGGGTTTGTCGGTGGCAACGGCCTTTCGAGGATGTTTCGTATCGACTTGGAAAATTCTTGCGACCTGAACAGGCCAGTTGCGACTTTTTCCCTGCAAGCCTTCCTGACTCATTGAACTAATTCGTCTCGCAAATATACTGGCCCATGAAAGTCCGGGGTGACCTGCCCGGGCTGACTTGCCAAAAACCCTTCGCCCGAGTCCGCCAATCAAGATGAATGGTGTCGGGCACCGTTTGGTTTTGAATGCCAAACTGGACCTTCGCCGTTGATTAAATTCGTTCGCGTATATGTCATTCGACACGTCAGCGAAATTCGCTGAACTGAATGGTTGTTGCGAATTGTCACGGCGTTAATTCAGTCGTTCAAAACCACTCGTCCGGGGACAGGTTTGCGATTGTATTTATTTGATTGCACACAAGCCTTACTTCACGACAACGCGATCCGCGGCCTTTGATCCAGGAACGAGTCGCGTTCTGCTTGATACCACTCCTCCGAACCACATCCCTGAAATCAATGTCCAGAGCCAGACACGCCCGGTCGGGCGACACGCTGTTTCGGCGTCTCACGTCGATATTTGGCAAGCGGAAATCCGCTTCCGGATATTGTGGCGTACTTGACCAGGCTGCCTTCAATCAATGCCTCCTCAAGGAACAATCGCGTTGCTCGCGAATGCCGGGCAGCCGGGAATTCGTTTGTGTGCGAATTGGGTTTTCCGATGTTGATCCGGAGGCCATTTCCAGGTCCATGAAGCGGTTCGCGGACTTTCTTCGTAGCGAACTCAGGTTGTTTGACGAAATTGGAGCGACGGAAAATTCGCTCACGATTTTATTGCCGGAAACCGGGAGCAAGGGAGCTGAGACAGTTACGGATCGGGTTTCTGTCCTGGCAGATGACTTGGGTATTCCGCTCGATATTTCCGTTTACGTATTTCCGGATGACGACCCACTGGCATCCCTTGGCATTGATTTCAGCAATCAGAAAGACTTGCCTCCCGACTCAGAGCAGGTGAACGGACACGTTCATGCCAACGGATCCGCCAACGGTCATTCACATTTTCCTGGGAGCACACCAAGCGGTTTCGTTGACGACGAATCTGAAATGGCGGGCAAAGGTGGCACTGTCGTTCTTGAACGAGTTCGCAAATCGAAGATCGTTCGACTTCCTGGGCTGGATCGGTTGCAAGTCCGGAAGTTGCCAACTCACAGACCGACCGCGGAATTGACTGCCTTGATTGAGCACGCCACGCCGGTTTGGAAGCGGACGATGGACATCGTCTGCTCTTTGATTGGGTTGGTCCTGACATCGCCAATTTTCTTGCTGTCCGCGATTGCAATCCGTTTGGAATCGTCAGGTCCGGTTTTCTTTCGGCAGCGCCGCGAGGGGAAAGACGGGAAAATTTTTGAGATTTTGAAATTTCGAACCATGGACAATGGTGCGGAAGAGCGGCAGGAAACCCTGCGCGCCGTCAATCAACAGGACGGTCCCGCTTTCAAAGTTGCCAAAGATCCACGCGTGACTCGTGTGGGAAACTTCCTTCGCAAGTCATGCATCGACGAGCTGCCGCAATTGGTCAACATTCTGTTTGGCCAGATGTCGTTGGTAGGCCCACGGCCTCTGCCGGTCGCTGAATCAAAAAACTGCAGGAGTTGGCATCGACAGAGATTGACGGTCTTGCCAGGCCTAACATGCCTGTGGCAAATATCCGGCGATCGGGACATGAAGTTTGAGCGCTGGATGCGCCTGGATTTGGAGTATATTCGCCGACGAAGTTTTTGGTTCGACGTCAAACTTATTTGTCGAACATTGCTGGTTGCACTTCGCCTTCGTGGCAACACTTGACGTTGTAATTATCAGAAACGAACACCATCACCGTGAATGCCCTTTTGCAGCCCCGAAAGACACAATCGGTTTCGTCCGACAAACTGGACGCCCGAATTGTAATTCTGAACAACTATCTGCGCCCCCATCACGTTCACGTTTATCGCGAAATCGCCAGGCGAGTCGGCAAACTGACGATCTTGCTCAGCACAACAATGGAATCCGACCGGTCGTGGCAGCCTGAATGGGCTGACCTTGATGTCAGGGTTCAAAAATCCTGGACGTGGACCGCCCGCTGGAAAAGCAAACAGGGTTACGAGTCCCCGAACCACATTCATTTTCCAATCGACACAATTCGGCAGCTGCGCTCGCTAAAACCGGATGTTGTCTTCTCGTACGAGTTTGGCGCGAGAACTCTGCTGTGCGGTAATTGGCGAATGTTGAATCGTCGTTCGCGGCTGGTTGTCGTTGGTAACATGTCCCAACATGTTGAGCGGGAACGGGGCCGGGGTCGAAGATTGCTGCGGTCAGTTATCCGTCGAATAGGCGACCGTTTTACCTACAACGGGCCAGGCTGCAAGGAATACCTGACGGAAATCGGCATTCCCAAAAACCGAATGCACTTTTTCCCTTACTATTTTGACGAGGAAAAAGTCTTCACCGGTCCTCGCAAATGGAGCCGCGACGGCGTCGTTCGCATGGTCTATGCGGGCGTAATCGAACCCAGAAAGGGTGCGGTCTGTCTGCTGGAGGTTCTGCGCCGCTGGAAGCAGAGTCATCCGGCCAAGCGGCTGGAACTGACGGTATGCGGTTCCGGTGAACTGGAGTCCGACTTTCGGGCGTTGGCCGGGGACAATCTTGCCATCAAACTTCCGGGCGAATTGAATTCGGCCCAATTGCGTGACGTCTACTCGAGAAGCGACCTTTGCGTATTTCCAAGTCTGGCCGATGAATGGGGCCTGGTTCCGATCGAAGCGATGGGGTCCGGTGTCCCGGTTCTCGGCAGCCAACTGGCCCAAAGCGTGGAAACGCTGATCGAGGAAGGCAAAAACGGATGGTCATTCTGGCCCGCCGATCACGACGGATTTTATCAAGTGTTCGAGCGGGCTGTCGATGCTGCGCCCGAACAAATCGCGGAAATGGGAAAGGCTGCCCGGAAATCCGTGGAGCACATCACAGCCACTCGCGCGGCTGTTGCGTTTTGTGAAATTGCCCGCCAATGCGTACAGGAAGTCCGTTCAAAATCCCGAGCCGGAATCGCACCATGAATGCCAGGCAAGTGAGCATGACGAAGCCAATTGCCAGTCTTTCGCTGGACCTCGACAACAAATGGTCCTATTTGAAAACGCATGGTGATCCGAACTGGGCAACCAGCTCCAGCTACCTCGACAAGGTGGTCGATCGTTTCAACTCGATTCTGGGACCAACGAAAACGAAGATGACCGTTTTCGTCGTTGGACGCGACGCTGATGATCCAAAAAATCGCGAGGCACTCCAGTCCCTGGTGGATGCTGGACATGAGATTGGCAATCACTCCTACAATCACGAGCCGTGGTTGCATCTCTATTCGGACGACGAACTGCGAAACGAGCTTGACCGCGCTGAGGAAGCCATTCTTTCGGCAACAGGCCAGCGTCCGACCGGTTTTCGCGGGCCGGGTTTCAGCTTTTCCGAATCGTTGCTGTCGATGCTCGCCGAACGTGGTTACAAGTACGATTGTTCGACTTTTCCGACCTATCTGGGGCCATTGGCACGCGCCTACTATTTTTTGCGCAGCGGGCTCGGTCGGGAGGAGAAAGAGAAACGCGCAAATCTTTTTGGATCCGTCTGGGAAGGTTTTCGTCCACTGAAACCCTATCGCTGGAAGTTGGGAAAAGGGCAATTGACCGAGATTCCGGTGACTACCATGCCGATTTTCCGCGTGCCCATTCATGCCAGCTACATTCTGTTTCTTGCTCGCTGGTCCGAGATGCTTGCACAGGCCTATCTACAACTGGGTCTGGTGCTTTGTCGAATGACCGGAGTCCAGCCGTCGATACTGCTTCATCCTCTCGATGTATTGGGTTGTGATGACGAAAGCGACCTGTCGTTTTTTCCGGCAATGGATCTGCCCTCCGAAAAGAAAATCCGCGTGATGTCGCGTTTGATTGCAACACTGAACCGGTCGTTTCAAGTCGTACCGATGGGTGTCCATGTTCAGGAACTGGAAAAAGCACGGCTAAGCCTGAAAGTTCCGCCACCGCGTCCAGCACTTGCAGAAGCAAGGTAGGTTCATTCGTCAGGCACTCTCCGCACAGGTGTTCGCCTTTTGCCGGGTTACAGGATCGACCATACTATTGGCTCGCAACCATCCTGCAATTGAAAGAAGCGAACAGGCATGAAGAACCCGGTCACAGAAGCAGTCAAAACAGGCTACGGTGCTGTCGCAATCAGCGGCTTGTCAACTGAAAACGCAGGTGTCGCATCGATTGCGCACGCTTTCGGTTACAGCACCGACGAACTGGCCCAGATTCCAGCTGAAGCGAACATGGGTTTGTCGTGTGGCAATCCGACCGCGCTGGCAAGTTTGCGGCCAGGGGAAACGGTGGTCGATCTCGGGTCAGGCGGCGGCCTGGATGTATTTCTGGCTTCGCAAAAAGTTGGCCCATCCGGTCGTGCAATCGGAATCGACATGACGCCGGAAATGGTCGAGCTCGCACGCAAGAATGCAGCGAAACATTCGGCCCAAGCTGATTACTCCAATGTTGAATTTATTCTTGCGGAGATCGACCGGATTCCACTGGCTGACAATTCAGTGGACTGTGTGATCAGCAACTGTGTGATCAACCTGGCGGTCGACAAAGCGGCGGTCTTTCGCGAGATGGCCCGAATTGTAAAAACAGGCGGACGACTGGCGATCAGCGACATCGCACTCAAGAAGAATTTGCCAGCGGAACTGGAAAACGACATCGGTGCCCTGGTTGGCTGCATCTCCGGAGCCGTTTCCTTTGAGGATTTTCGCAATGGATTGCGCGACGCTGGCTTTGCTGATGTGCAGGTCATCGATTCGGGCGCGGATCTGAATGCATACGCCAACGTCGAGAGCCAAGCCGGTTGCTGCTCGCCACCCATGAACAGTTCCGGATTGACGGTATTGGACAGCGG
>JAYVKA010000288.1:0-21059 GCA_043768885.1 Planctomycetota bacterium | reverse complement strand
AACGTCATCAAGATGGCGCTTTCGACATCAGGTATGAAACCAGAAAAAGTCGGACACGTTCATGCACACGGACTTTCGACAGTCACCTGTGATGCCCAGGAAGCGGTCGCGATTCGGGACATGCTGGGTGACGTTCCGGTAGTTGCTGCGAAATCCGGAATGGGCAATCTTGGCGCCGGATCAGGGATGGTGGAAATGGTGGCCAGCCTCCAGTCGCTGGCGCATCGAAAACTGTTTCCCGTTCTGAACTATGACCAGCCTGATTCGGAATGCCCGGTAAACGTAGTTTCAGAATTGACTGATCACGATGGCGACAGTTTTCTGAACCTGAACATCTCGCCCCAGGGCCAGGCCAGCAGCATCTTGATTCGGCGCTACAGTTAAGCCCGGCCCGCGGCCTCTTTTCGGAGCGGTTTCAGGGATCGAATAGCCCGCACGATCGCGCCATTCCGAACAACCATGTTCGAATGCGTCTGCCATTGCCGAATGATTTCCATTGCAATTCTGCACGACGGTCGCCTTTGACCTAGATTTTTCGACTCGTTGCGCAATTCTCCGCGCAACACACTTGCCAATGGGTTTCCAAAATCCTCTCGAAAACGGCCGCTTCTTTTGCAATGAACCAGTCCCGACGCATTCACGTTCGCAACTTCAACAGCTGGATTCGTCCTGCGCTCAAAGCGCTGGACATGTTCGCGATTGTTTGCGGGTTGTATGTGCTGATCACGTTGATGCCGGAAGCGAACAGCAAATCGACCATCGTGATTGGGCTGGTCGCGATTGGAATTTTCAGCCTGATGGCGGAATTGTTGGGGCTGTATCGAAACTGGCAGGGTATCTCATTCAATCGGCAGGCAAGTTGTGCCCTGCTCTCCTGGACTGCGTCCGTTCTGGTTTTGATTTTGCTTGGTCAATTCACCGAATACAGCACAGAGTTGTCCGGTCGCGGGTTGCTGTTCTGGTATGCCGTGACGCCAATTTTTACGATCGGTTTTCGAACTTTTTTTCGTCTTTCGGTGCTCTGGTTCGCCGAAGTTGCCGGCACCAATCGCGGCTTTGCCGTCATTGGAGCCAATCCGCTGGGAGTGGAACTGGTTCGCGGCATCCGGCAACAGACCGATCTCGGATTGAAGTTCATGGGCTTTGTCGATGACCGGCCTGCCGGTCGAAGCGAAGCGTTGCCCGACGAGATGAATGAGCGGATCGGAAATCTGGAACAGCTTGTGTCGATGGCGCGCGATGGTGAAGTTCCGGTCGTCTTTATTACGTTGCCGATGCGGGCCGAAGAACGGATTCGCACGATCGTTAGTCAATTGGCCGATACGACCTGCAGCGTTTACATCGTGCCCGACCTGTTCGTTTTTCAGCTGATGCATTCGCGCTGGACCAACATCCAGGGAATTCCGGCGGTCAGCATTTACGAGAACCCGTTTTACGGTGTCGATGGAGTCTGCAAACGGCTGTGCGATGTGGCGTTGGCAACAATCGCACTGCTGATCGCTGTGGTTCCCATGACGTTCATCGCGATCACAATCAAATTGACCAGTCGCGGGCCAGTGATTTTCAAACAGAAACGATACGGACTGGACGGTCGCGAAATCGAAGTCTGGAAATTCCGTTCGATGAAAACGCTGGACAACGGTGCGGTCGTAGCACAGGCGAAGAAGAATGATCCACGCATAACCCCGATCGGTGGCTTCCTGCGCAAATCCAGCCTGGACGAACTCCCGCAGTTGTTCAACGTGCTGTTCGGCACGATGTCGATGGTAGGCCCGCGGCCGCACGCATCGTCACACAACGAGTTTTATCGCGGGCAAATCGACGGATACATGTTGCGGCACAAAGTCAAACCGGGGATTACCGGCCTGGCGCAGGTCAACGGCTGCCGCGGCGAAACCGAACAGCTGGAAAAAATGGAAGCTCGCGTCGATTGGGACCATCGCTATATCCGCGACTGGTCCCCATGGCTCGACTTGCAAATCCTCTGGCAGACTCTGGGCGTCGTGTTCTCACGCCAGAATGCTTATTGAGACCGGCCTGGACTGATCGAAAAAATCAGTTCTTGCCTGCCGTTGCCTTGCCCGTTTGTGCAGCTTGAGGCACGACCCGTTTTTGGATGTCGGTTTCGATCTTGCCAAAAACTTCTTCGTGCCGCTGCACCGAAACATGCAAGGCGTGTAGCAGCCGCTTGGCCGTAAAAAAATTGAGCACGATTCGCTGGGTAATATCGACTGGTTTGTCGTTGGAGCCCATCGGCTGGCTGTTCAGTCCAAAATCGATGATCAGTTCCTCGGGCGATCCGGTCACGCGGCAAAAATTGGCGTAGCCGCAAATGGCCGCCGAGTCGTTGACTGAAATCGGATTGGCCTGGTTCCTTTGTTCTTTCTCTGCCATGGGGTTTCCTCACTGAAATTGTTGAGCGATGAGTGTTGCGGGCGAATGCCGCATTGTAGCGTTTTTCCGGATGTGGTTGACAGCTGATGCTGGCCGACGAGAGTCAAAAAACAGCTCGAACCGAAAGCCGCTGCTCAGAAACCTGTCACTTTGGTAAAGTTGGGTCAATAGCAACAGTTTGGAACGGGCAGTTGCCAGCGAAAATTCACTTCGATCAAGTTTGTCCGTCTTCGCCAGTTTACGAAACAGCCGATGAGCAGAGTCTGCATTCTCAATACCGGCGGAACGATTGGCATGCGGCCGACTGAACGCGGGCTGCAACCGGAGAGCGGTTATCTGGAATCGCAGCTGAGGCTAATGCCCGAGCTGCAATCCGATTCGATGCCGCAGTACGAAATCATCGAATACAACCCGGTGATCGACTCGGCCAACATGGCTCCCGAAAACTGGATGAAGATTGCCAGCGACGTCGCTGCCAATTATTCGAAGTTTGACGGTTTTGTGATTCTGCATGGAACCGACACGATGGCTTATACCTCGTCGGCATTGCCTTTCATGATGCCAGGACTGGGGAAGCCGGTGATCCTGACCGGTTCACAATTGCCGCTCGGGCATTTCCGCAATGATGGGCGCGAGAATCTGAAAACGGCAATGCTGTTCGCCGCCAACTCGACGGTACCGGAAGTTTGCATTTTTTTTGGCGAAGTCTTGCTGCGTGGTTGCCGTGCGACAAAAACCAGCGCAACGCGGCTGGATGCATTCGAATCACCGAATTATCCGGCATTGGGAACAGCGGAAACGGCACTTGAAGTCTTCGCAAATCGACTGAGACCAACACCGGCACACGACGAGACTCTCAAGATCGAATCCATCCGCAGCAGCGAGATCGCTACGTTTCGACTGTTTCCCGGCATGAGTCCGGAAGTTTTGCAGAATGTCCTGATGCGTCCGCTCAAGGCCCTGATTTTGGAAAGTTACGGTGTCGGCAACGGGCCCGCCTCCAACAAGCGGTTTCTTTCGGCCATCGAATCGGCACACCGGGACGGAATCGTGCTGGTGAACTGCACACAGTGTCGTCATGGCTGTGTTTCGCAATCGGAGTACGAAGTCGGCCGATCGCTGGCCGATGCCGGTGTCGTCAGCGGTCGCGACATGACGATCGAAGCGACGATTGCAAAACTGCTTTATCTGTTCAGCCGCGACCTGCTGGCCGAGAAAGTCCGCGAGATGATTGGCCAGTCCCTTGTTGGCGAGCTGACACCCGAAGATGCAAATGCCGAAGACTCCGACGATGGGTCAGATGGCCATTCGATAACAATCCGCGGCCAGGCGACATAACCGCTCATTGGCCGACCGGGTCCGCCGCAAGCGGAAATTTCAACCGGTTGGACGCTAGAAACGATTATACTTGTCTTTCAAAGCAGCACGCAAAGTAGCACGGCGGTCCCCCGCCGTGATTGTCGGTCGCCGTGATCCCCGGTCGCCGTGATCCTCGGTGGAGGACCACCGAGCTACTTTCCATCGAATTCAAAAAAATGAATTACCGGAGTTTCAAATTGGCACAGGTTATTGCATCGACAGTCTTTACTGCCATCGTTTTGTTTTCCACGATCGCACAATCAGCCCAACAACTGGCGGAAGCGAAACCAGCTGATGTTCCCGGAATTGTTACAGCGAAACCGGCCGACGGATTATTTGTCGAACTTCCCGATGGCAGGTTCATGGTCCCCTACTCCGATGCGGTTCCCGGCACCGACATCAAATTCGAAATGGTTCCGATTCCCGGCGGAAAATTCCTTATGGGCAGCCCCGATGACGAAGAAGACCGTCGTGAAGACGAAGGCCCGCAGGTCGAACTAACTGTTGCTCCCTTCTGGATGGGCAAGCACGAAGTTACCTGGGGCGAGTACCGCTACTTCATGCGGCTGGACCAGGCCTTCAAACAATTCAAACACGACAAAGTCCGTCCAGTAAACGACACAAACCGGATCGACGCGATTGCGGCTCCGAGTTCGCTGTACGATCCGTCGTTTACCTTTGACGCCGGGAAAGGCAACAACCAGCCGGCAGCGACACCGACCCAATTCGCGGCCAAGCAATACACGAAACTGGTCAGCCTGCTGCTGGGCGAGTTTTACCGGTTGCCAACCGAATCCGAATGGGAATACGCCTGCCGCGCAGGCACAACAACACGATTCTATTTTGGTGACGATGCCGAACAACTGGAGTTCCACGCGTGGTACGCGCTGAACTCCGACGACGAACGGCATACGGTCGGCGAATTGCCGGCGAACCCCTGGGGCCTGCACGACATGTACGGCAACGTCTCGGAATGGGTTTTGGACAGCTACAACGAGGAAGGCTATGCCGACCTGGCGAAAGTGAAAGACCTGCAGGGCGATTTCTATCGCAAGTCAGAAGATGCTTATCCCCGCGTTTTGCGTGGGGGTTCGTGGGAGCTGGAAGTCGAAGACTGCCGCAGCGCATCCCGCATGCCGAGCGATGACGAGGGCTGGAAAATTCAGGACCCGAATTTCCCCAAGAGCCCCTGGTGGTACACCGACAGCCCCGCCACCGGCGTTGGCTTTCGCATCATCCGCCCGCTGGACGCACCGGCCGACCGCGAAGCAAAAGAATCTTTCTGGCAAGCTGATTCAGTCGAAGTCGCCGAAGATGTCGCACAACGACTGGAGCACGAAGGAAAAGGTGCGCTGGGTGTTGTCGATCCGACCTTGCCCAAGGTAATCGACGGCGGCGGCAAGTAGTCAACAGCCAAATTCACGGTTCCAATATTCCACTGTTAGAAACTGTCAAACCGGAGCCCCCTGCCATGAAAGTTGAAAACAAACCGGATTTTCCTGTGACTGATGAGGCCTGCAAAAAGGCGACGGGGAAAACGCTGAAGCAGTGGTTCAAGGAACTCGACAAGATCGATGGCCTGAAAATCGGCCGTCGTGCGGGGACGCAAAAAATTCTTGCGGAATCGAACGACACCTGGTGGGCGACGACAATCTACGTCGAATACGAAGCCCATCACGGCGTGAAGAAAAAAGACGGCCTGGCTGAGGGATACAGTATTTGCGCGACGAAGACAATCAAGGCGTCTGTCGCGGACGTCTACAAAGCCTGGACCGACGCCGCGAAGTTCGCAAAGATGTTCGGGGACAGCGGCAAGCAATCGGTCAAGGACGGTGGTGAAGTTTCCTGCAAGGGCGGATGTAAGGGCAAATGCACGCGCGTGCGCCCCAACAAGGATTTGCGAATGACCTGGGAACACAAGGGCAGCACCGCACCGATGCAGGTCGATGTTATGTTTCAGGACAACAAGGGAAAGTGTTTGATGAACGTGATGACGGCACGAATTCAAACGCGCCCCGAAGCAGACGGTCTTCGCAACGCCTGGAGTGAAGTGCTGAACCGGCTCAAGGAAATCTGCGAGAGCTGATGTCACGCCAATATGTCGTCGCGGGCAGGGAGGTTGAGGCTCCCGCCGAAACATGTCTGCAAGCGGTTCATTGAAGTCTCGGCAGGAGCCTCGACCTCCCGAAAACATTTGTCCCGGCCCAGGTTGGCGGTTCTGCTTCGAAGGTTATGGGCTCATTGCTGTCCGGATGCTGCAGCGTGATTTGCCAGGCGTGGAGGCACATGGGCGGATCGTTTGGGGAAATCGTTCCGGGAGTTTGTTGTACTTGCGATTTGGCGCGATCTCCCGGTTCACTTGAATAGACCCTGTCGCCGACGATGGGGAAACCGAGCGTTGCCAGATGAAGTCTTATCTGATTGGTTCGTCCAGTCAGCGGGCGGCATTCAATGAGCGATTGGTCCGGATGCGGGTGACCCAGGACACGAAACAACGTTGTTGCGGGGAGGCCTTCGGCGTCCACCGTTCGGCTGCCGGAAACGTCGGCTTCGCGACCAATCGGTTCGTCGCATCGAAATTCCGATTCGGCCGGTTTGCCGTGAACCACGGCCAAATAGGCTTTTTGCGCCGAGCCGTTTTCGAATTGCGGCTGGACCAGTCGGGCGGTCGCGCGATTGCGGGAAAGAACCACAACGCCCGTCGTGTTGGCGTCCAGCCGGTGCGCCGGGCGCAATATTTCCGGGTAGTAAACCAGATTCAGAATTTTGACCAGCGTATTTCGGTTGAACCGGCCACTGGGATGCATCGGCAGCGGAGCCGGTTTGTTGACGACCACGATCCGGGCGTCTTCGTGAATGATTCGAATATCGGCATTCACGTTCGGTTCGCGCGTGTCGGGAATCCAGTGCGACAATCGCCAACCCGACCGGACTGTGTCTTCGGCACTGAGGACCCGATCGCCGTTGAGGGCTCGTCCCAATTCGCATTCACCGATCCAGTAACCGGATTCCATGTGTGGATGCATGTCGTGCAACAAATCAGCAACTTTCCAGCCATCGTATTTCAGCGGTACATTCAGCGGCCGGATGTTGGTGTAAGGGTTGGATCCGGGAAGTGGATTGCAGGCTTTTCGAAGTGCCTCTTCCCGTTCCTCAATTCTCTGTTGCATGCGTACAACAGGTGGCTTGAAACAAAACTGACATGAGTTGGGAGGGTCGTATTGCGGATGCTGTTGTTGTTCCGGAGTCAGTACGGCCTGGCAGGCAAAGCAAACTGCCGCACCCGTTTCATGCAATTTCGGATCGACTGCGACGCGATGATCGAAAACGAAACAGTCACCCTGAAAGTGATCGCCGCCGCACTCTTCAAAATATTTCAGGATACCGCCGTCCAACTGGTAGATTTCCTCAAACCCGTTGCGTTGCATCAACGGACCGGCTTTTTCGCACCGAATGCCGCCGGTGCAAAACACGACGATCGGTCGCTTGCGGGTTTCTGACGGAAGCGACTTGACCGCTTCCGGGAACTGCCGAAAGTGGTCGATGCCAACGGAGATCGCGTTCTCGAAAGTCCCCAGTCCGATTTCGTAATCGTTGCGGGTGTCGAGCAAAGTGATCTCGCGGCCTTCGTCCAGCCATTGCTTCAACTGTTTGGCCGAAATCTTGGGACTGGGATGTGAAACCGGATCGATTTCCGGCACGCCCATCGAAATAATTTCTTTTTTCAGGCGCACCAGCATCCGATTGAACGGTTTGTGATCACCCGGGCTTTCTTTGGCCTGCAGATCGGCGAACTCATCGTGCTGACGTAACCATTCCAGAAAACCATCGACTTGTTCACGATAACCCGCGACGAACAGATTGATTCCTTCATGTGAAAGCAAAACCGTGCCGTGCAACTGAAGCTCGGATGTCTTTCGTCGAAAGACGATCCGCCACTGCGGTAGATCATCCAGCCGCACAAACTTGTAGGCAGCGATATTGATAATCGGCAACGTCTTGGGCCGGTCAGAAAGTTGGCTGTCAGGGCTTGTCATCGTCAGTTGTATCGAATTTGCGTGGCATAGGCTTCCAGCCTGTGAGAAACGAATGCACAGGCTGGAAGCCCGTGCCCACGGTTACACGTCCAGATCGTCGAGTTGATCGACCAGCCGGTCCAGTTCGTCTTTGGAGCCGTTCGGTTCGATGTGGCGTTTGGGAATTCCGACGTTTAGACCAACCGTATCGCGTCCGGCCATCGCCAATTGTTCGTCCCGTTCTGCGGCGGCGACTTCGATCGCCGAACGATCGTCGGCTGGTGCACCGAACAACTGCGACAAGTCGATCTTGAGCGCTGCAACCAATTCATTCGAGCCGGCGATGGCTGGCGTTTTATGCTGCGGAAACATGATTGCGTTTTCTGGACAAACGCGGCTGCATGCCGGACAACCCTTTCGGCAATTGTCCGGTTGCTCAACCAGGATCGTGTCGATTCGGTCCACGCCGTAAACGCCGAACAGGCAAAAGTCGATGCACTCCATACAGTTGGTGCAACGACTGTAGTCGATTACCGGGTACCAACGTCGCGCGGCGTCTTCGTCAATTCGCTGAACCGTGGAAGGCGAGCTGTCTTGTTCGGCGACAGCTCCGTTCGATTCGACATGGCCATTGCTGTGTGCGTGTCCGTTCGATGAACCGTTGGTTGATGGTCCGGCAATAATTGGCAACGCAACAGATCCGTTGGAAGGCTTTGCCGTTCCGTTTCCGGCGGCCGGCTTCAAACCGCCCAGCCCAACCACCTGCACCGAATTCTCGGTTTGGATCCGTTTGATCTCTTCAATGAACTCGGCGACTTTGGTCGAGACCCGCAAGTCGATGCAATAAATTCGCCGGTTCGGTTTTTCACGACTCGCATCGACGCGGATTTTGTCATCGCCCGCAGCTTTTTCTTCCGCCAGTTCGGCTTCATCTTCGTCCTCATCGTCCGCTTCGTCTTGAAGCAGTACCTGTCCGCGATGACCGCGAATTGCGTTACGGTCGAGGACCCAGTGAACCGCCCGCTCGAACAACCAGCTACAGACAATCATGTTGCTGTCGATTTGCTGCAGGGCGAGCTGCCCGGTGCTGCCGTTGGCGATGTCGTACAAGTGTGGCAAGACCGTGACGTCGATTCCGGGCTCCATCAGGAGTGACGTGATCAGGTCTTCTTCCAGTTTCCGTTTGACCGGATTGGAAGATTGCCCCTGGGAGACGACAACGGATATTCTTCGAGCCATGCGTACAAATTCGGGTGGAGTTCAAAACGGGAGTCCGTGATTCTAGCCGAATCGCCGTTTCTTTTCAGCAAAACTCCGTGGCGTTTTTTCGCTAAACTGGTGTTCGTCCGATTCCAACAGCGTTTTTTCCCAAAACCCGTAGTTCAGAATGCCGCCAAACCTGGCCAATCACAGCTATCGATGGTTGCTGACGATCCTGTTTGGGCTGTTCGTAATCTGGACCGGATTGCTGGCCAGTATTGAGGCCGGCGGGTTCAAGCCGAAGGCATTCTGGTTTTGCATTGTTACGGGGTTGGTCTGTGTTGAGGGGGGCTTTTTGTACAGGATGGGAAAAAACCGATTGGCCATGATCGTTACTTTTCCTGCGGCAGGATTGGTTTTGGGCTATTACCTGTTTACGTTTGTCAGCCAGCCGGAACAGGACGCATCGCTGCGGGTGGGCTTGGTGATTATCGCCGCGATTGGCCAGATGGTGGTGATGACTTTGCCCAGAGTGCGGCAGGAGTGAACGTGTGCAACAGTGGTGAATGGATTCCAGGCGGATTACAATCTGGAAATCTTCTGAGATGAATCGGACGGATTGTCGGATAAGCTTGGAGTCCAGCGGTTTTTTCGCCAGGATTGGCGGGCGGACTTCGAACACAACAACTCAAACAACGCGGTTTTCAAAACCTGGGGGAATAAGATATGGGTCCATTGCTGATTGGCGGGCTGGTGGTTGTCGGCCTGATCGTTGTGATTTTCATGATCGGGATCGGCATTTACAACAGCCTGGTTTCGTTGCGCAACCGATACGAAAATGCCTGGTCGCAGATCGATGTACAGCTGAAACGGAGGCACGACCTGATTCCGAACCTGGTCGAAGTCGCCAAGGGATACATGAAGCACGAATCGGAGACTTTGGAAAAAGTCATCATGGCCCGTAACCAGGCGGTGCAGGCGACGCAAACCGTTTCGTCCAATCCGGGTGATCCGACTGCGATGAAACAATTCCAGGCGGCCGAAGGGCAACTCAACGGCGCGCTGGGACGATTGTTGATGATCGCTGAATCGTATCCGGACCTGAAGGCAAACCAGAACATGTTGTCGTTGCAGGAAGAACTGACATCGACCGAGAACAAAGTGGCGTTTTCCCGTCAGGGTTTCAACGATTCCGTGACATCGTACAACACGGCTCGCGAGCAGTTCCCGGCAGTCGTTTTCGCTGGCATGCTGGGGTTCAAGAATGCCCAGTTGCTGGAAATCGAGAAACCCGAAGAGCGCAACG
This sequence comes from Planctomycetota bacterium, assembly GCA_043768885.1. Lineage (GTDB taxonomy): Bacteria > Planctomycetota > Planctomycetia > Pirellulales > Pirellulaceae > BJ22. Next base: position 10,784 of record JAYVKA010000288.1, on the reverse strand, counting down.
CTCCCAAGGTCAGTTTCTGAATTCCTGTTGCCCCGATGATTGTGGCGCTGTGTGTTTCATTAGCTGAATGACGGTATCGCCGTGGATTTTTTTGCCAGCCAGGAACTCGCCCGAAAGAACACCCGCAAGCTGGTGATCCTGTTGATCATCACTTTGGTCTGTTTGATCGGCGGCATATATTGCCTGGTGATGGTGGCTGGCAAGATGGCCAGCGAGGGACATGAAAATTCACTGTTCAATGGTGGCCTGTTGAATCTGCCCGTCCTCGGCCTCGTCACAATTGTGATCTCGATGATTGTCGGTGGTGGATCGGCGTTGAAAATATCAGAGCTTCGGGCTGGCGGAAGCAAGATCGCCAATATGCTGGGTGGTCGACGGTTGTTGCCGGGCTCGACCGATCCGGCCGAACGCCGTGTATTAAATGTTGTCGAGGAGATGGCTCTCGCATCGGGCATTCCGGTGCCGCCGGTATACATTCTGGATGAAGAGGAAGGGATCAACGCCTTCGCCGCCGGGCATACAATCGATGATGCTGTGATCGGTGTAAATCGCGGCACGATCAATCTGCTCAGCCGCGACGAACTGCAAGGCGTTATCGCTCACGAATTTTCGCACATTCTCAATGGCGACATGCGAATGAGTTTGCGCGTAATCGGAATTCTGCATGGTGTGCAGGCGATTGCGCTAATTGGCTGGCTGATCATTCGTTCGGTCGGTATGGGTTCACGGAGGCGCAGCAGCAATAGCAAAGACGGCGGAGGGGTCGCCGTCATTTTGGCGATCGGAGTCGGGTTGTTAGTGCTGGGTTCTTTGGGTTTGTTTTTTGCCCGCTTGATCAAGGCTTCGATTTCCCGCCAGCGGGAATTCCTGGCCGATGCGTCCAGCGTACAGTTTACCCGCAACCCCGATGCGATTGGCGGCGCCCTGAAAATGATCGCCGTGGCGAGTGAACATTCGAAAGTTCGCGCTCCGCAGGCCGAGACGATTTCGCACATGTTTTTTGCCAACATGAGTGGCAGCCTGATGGCCGGTTTGCTGGCGACCCATCCTCCACTGGTCAAAAGAATTCAACGGGTCGAACCTCGCTTCGACGGCGATTTCCAGGAGTGGTACAAGAGCCGGGCAATTAGGTCCCGGACTGAACCTGAGAAAGAGAAAAAAGAACGGCCAGGATTTCGCAAGGCGGGGTTTGGCATGATGGGCGGAGCGGCAGGCGGCAATCCAATACTCGACAAGCTGCCGATTGATCCGGCCCTGATGATCGCGGCAATCGGTGCGCCGTCCGAAGACGATTTCATTTTCTCACGCATGCTGGTCGGGAAAATTCCCGAGCGGTTGTTGGCGGCGTTGCGGGATACGTATATGGCCCGCTGCATCGTGTTTGCGTTTTTGCTGGACGAGGGTGACACGTACCGGCCGAAGCAATGCGATTACATTGCCCAGAATCATGGCCAGGCGACGCTGGATGACACGTTGGCAATTGAGCCGATGATTCGCTCGGCCGAACTTCGTTGGCGATTGCCGATGTTTGAAATTGTCCAGGGTGCACTGGTTGGGCTTTCACCCGAGCAATACGAAGTGTTTCGCAAGGGCGTGATCTGGATGGTCGAATTGGACGGCCGAATCACGCTGTTCGAATTCTTCCTGCAACACCACCTGATCACGCATCTCGACCGGCATTTTGGCCGAAAGGTCGCCGACAAAATTCGATTCGAAAATGTCAGTCAAGTTGTTGCTGAGGTTTCCACGCTGCTGAATACGCTGGTCAAGCATGGCCAGGACGAACCATCTCGCCGGCAAGCTTCGTTACAAGCCGCCTGTCAGGAGTTTCCGGAGTCGTTTCGGTCATCGATCAGAATCAACGACACTTCGCCGAACGTGAACGATTTGAATTTGGCCGTCAATAAGCTGGCTCAAACTTCTCCGACCGTTCGCAAGCAATTCTTGTCGGCAGCAGCCACGGCGATCGCATTTGATCGCCAGGTCAGCGTTTCCGAAGCCGAACTGTTTCGCGCACTGGCCGAATCACTCGACTGCCCGGTCCCGCCGGTCATCGCTGGTAATTCGGAAGTCGATGATGTCGTTTGAGTGGATCGCAACGTGGCTGTGGCTTCCAGCCGCAGCTGAGCCTGAAAAAACTGCGGCTTCATAAGCAGTATCGAACTTTCCTCTAATCGTCTTCTCCGAATTGCCAGTTCTTTTCCTTGAGCATTTTCAGTGCTTCATCGACCGCCGTTTTCAGTTCGCGGTCAAAGCCCTTCAATTCGTCATCGGGTGTATTCTCAACCCAGACATCAGGCGGCACGCCATAGTTTTCCAGGTTTAGGCCATAGTTATGTTCTTGCTCCGGATCATAGGTTACCACCAGCGAACCTGGAGTCCGAATACTCGCACCGTTCAACAGACGGTGACTGCCGGTAGCGATGACGGCACCGTAAGTCGGATTGCCTACGATGGTTCCGAGTTTCAAGTCACGAAACGCCTGGGGCGTAACTTCGCTGTCCGAAGCACTTCTCCAGTTGATCAACATCACCTGCGGTCCGACGATCGCTTGCCGTGGACGGCGACCCTGGGCTCGGCCTCCGCCTCTTGTATTCCAGTACTCGTAAGGCTTTCGTTCCAGAATATCGATCAATTGCTGGTCGATGTTTCCGCCGCCGTTGAAGCGAATGTCGATGATCATTCCGTTCTTGTTCCAGAACTGGTCGATCTCGGTTGCAAATTGCTCAAGTGAAGACTGGTTCATCGAGCGAATATGAACGTAACCGATTTTTCCATTCGATTGTTCATCGACGAATTTTCGGTTGCCTTCGACCCAGGCGTCGTACTTCAGGCCGCTGACGGAGGAGATCGATCGAATTCGGAGCGTTCGTTGCTCTCCCAGCACAATTGCCTCTCCTTCTGCTCCTTCGGCCGGACGGGAAACGAGAACATCTGCGTATTCGTTCAGCAGGTTGTTCAGGATCGGAAAATAGTTGGCGTTGCCCCGTATCGGTGTCCCTTCAATTTCAAGGACGATGTCGCCAGCTTTCAAATCCAGCCATTCCCGGTCGGCAGGACCCTTGGGGTAGATGTATGAAACGCGATAGTACTCACCATCGCTGGTCATTTCAAAACCCAGGCTCTTGCCGTCGAAGAGGTTTTCCATGTCCTGTGTTGGTGGACCACTGACGCCAGTGTGGGAAGCGTTCAGTTCCCCGATCATTTCGTTGCAGAGATCGTACAGGTCCTGGTTTTCGCCAACATGTTTCAACAGCGGTTTATAGCGGGCCTTGATCGCGTCCCAGTCGTAACCGTGCATCTTTTCGTCGTAGAAGCGGTATTTCATCACGCGCCAGGCTTCTTCGAATACCTGTTCCCATTCCTTCGTGACATCGACCCTGACCCGGAATTTGAAATCGACTTTCTTTTTGCCACTGCCACTAACGGCCATTTTGTTGACAGCGTCGCCATCGCGGAAGAAGAATGACTTTCCGTCTTTTGTCATGCTTAGACCGGAAAAAATCCCATCGGCGATTTTTTTCTCTTCAGCATCAGGAATGGAGATCGAGTTCAGCGTGGTCCCTTTGGTGTAGTAGAGACTCTTTCCGTCCGAAGCCATGATGAAACCCCGAATGTCTTCGGAGCCGGTCGTCAGCTGTCTGGCCCGGTCGCTGATCCGGTCCAGATCAATTTTGACATCGAGAACTTTCTCCATTTCCGCTTCATCATTGGGCTTCTCTTCAGCTTTCGGCTCCTCCGCTGCATGGCCTTCCGGTGTTGCATCGCCGTGGTCGTCTTCCTTTTTGCTTTCATCTTTTTTGTCGCTGGACGAAGTCTCATCCGGTTTCGTTTTGTCTTTCAGTTTTGCCTTCTGCTGTTTGACGAGCGGATCGTTCGGGTCCTCGGTCATTTTTTCGAGCGGCACCAGGTAGATCTGAAAACTTCCGGAACGGTTGGAGACGAAAACGTAATTTTTTCCGTCTGGAGTCATCTCACCGCCGAAATCCATAAAGCGGTTGTCTGTGAGGTTGAATTCCTTGTGGTTGGCGATGTCCAGCAAATAGCATTCGGAGTCGAGGTCTTTGTCGGAGCGGCTGTACGACAGCCAGTTTCCGTCCGAAGAAAACGCAATGCTGCGGTAACCACCTTCCGGGTTATGTGCGATCTCGGTCAATTCGCCGGATTTTGCATCGGCAAAGTACAGCTGGTTGTCCGCCACAAATGCCAGCCGTTTCGATTGGGAATCCCAGGTTACCGATCGTTTCAGCGAAGCCTGCCGGGTCAACTGGCGGTGCTGCATCGTTTCGATGTCGTACAACCAGATTTCCTCGTCGCCCGACTGGTCTGACATGTAGGCCAGTGTTTTTCCGTCCGGCGAATACAGTTGCTCCTGATCGCGCCAAGCCGAGCTGGTCACCTGCACCTTTTCACCCGTTTCCGGATCGGAAGGTACGAGATAAAGCTCTCCATGAAAATCAACCGCCACAGTTTCGCCGTCAGGCGAAGGGGCTATCGAGCCGCTTTGCCCATCGGACTCGGCAAACTCCAGCAGGTTTTGCTTGGGGTCGAAACTCATGTCAACCGGAATCCGGCTTGTCCCTGAAGTGGCAACCGAAAACTTCCAGATTTCAAATTCGTTTTCATAAACGATAGACTTTCCGTCCGGGCTGATCGACGGAAACTGGACGCCATCGGATTTGTGATGGGTCATTTGTTTTGGATCGGAACCATCCGCACCGATTCGCCAGATATTGAACGTGCCATCCCGTTCTGACATGTAGTAGATGAACCCGTCCTCGCCCCACATCGGAAACGCGTCCTGGGTGTGATTGCGGTAGTCCTTAAGGTCGAGGTCGGTTAGCTGAGTGATTTGTTTGGTCGCAAGATCCTGAACCCAGATATCGGTATTATTGTTTCCGCGATAGTGTTTGCGCCAGTAGCTGAAACCGTTCCGGTTAAAGGCCACGAATTTGCCGTCCTGGCGAATCATTCCGGCCGCTCCCTTGTCCATGTGCATCGGTTTCGGAATGGAACCGTCGATCGGAGCGATGTACAGCGGCGAACCCCACGGCGCCGCACCAGCTGACGAGTTGATCACCAGTCCGCTTCCGTCGGGAGTCCAGTACAGAACGCTGTCCGAGCCGGTGCTGAAAGTAATCTGCCGGGGATTGCCCCCTTCGACCGGTACGATCCAGACGTCTCCGTTCCCCATCCGGTCACTGTTGAAAGCCATCGACTTGCCGTCCGGTGAAAATCTTGGAAACGTATCGTGGGCGATGTGGGCGGTCAGCCTTCGGATATTTTGGCCGTTCGGATCGGCGACCCAGACATCACCGTGGTAACTGAACGCCAGGGTTCCATCATTGCTGATATTGGGATAGCGAAGAAACTTCGTCTCGTCACCGAAGAGCGATGAACTTGTCGCCAGAAAACCCATACAAAACAGTGTCGTTGCCAGCAGGCCACCAAGACGTCGGTTCACAGAATTCTCCCGGATGCAGATCGAGTTGGATAATTTCCAAATTCGATACTAGCATGCCGTCAGTCGAATTTCCGTAACGCAGCAATCCCAAAAAAGGAATTTGGACTGATTTGCCGTGCTGGAATGCGCAATCAGACCTCGTTGGAATTGCCGTTTTCCTGATAGATGACTTTGTACATGTCAGTGCGGCGGTCATCCCGGTTTTGCACGCTTCCCGATTCGCGATGCCGTTGCAGCAGTTCCATATCGACGTCATGAACAATCAGGGTTGTTACGTTCGGATTGCATTCCGCAGCGATTCCGTCGCGGGCAAACTCGGCGTCAGCGAGAGTAAAAATTCCCGACTTTGCGTAATGGATGTCCGAGTTTTCGCCTTGCGGAAGGTTGCCTGTGCGGCCTGAAATCGCAGTGTACCTGTGCTTTTCAATACAGCCGGCCATCGCGCAATTTCGAACGCGCAAATACCCGTGCCTCGTGTCGGTGTTGTAGGGAACGAAGACCAGCTGGGCTCCTTTGCCCGCGGCAATCCGGGTCAGCTCCAGAAACTTGATATCATAGCAAATCTGAATCGAGACTGGCCCGCAATCCGTTTCAAAGACTTCGGCAGTATTCCCAGGGCTAATGCCCCACCACTTTCGTTCGCTCGACGTGATGTGAAGTTTGTCCTGTTTGCCGATCGAGCCGTTGCGTCCAAACAGATACGAGATGTTTTAGAAGGTCCAGCTGTTCCATGTTGGTCTTGGCCATGAAATTCCGAATGAGTTTGGCGAGTTCAAATGTGTCGATTGGTCCCCGCTTGACGTGGTGTTTTTTCGTTTCGGAAGTGCCGCAGAACATGGCGAACGGCCAGCGGCAAGATCGCCATCGCACACAGGCCCAAAATCAGTGAGCGGGAGACCAAAGTCCCTGGTCCGTCCTGGCTGAGCTGTTTCAAACCGGGCAGCGACGCTCCTACCTGGCAGTACACGGCGGTGGCAGGTAGCATGCATAATTGGCTGATCCAGCAGTAGTCTCGCACGCGGATTCGCGATAGCCCGGCAAGCAAATTGACTGCAAAAAAGGGGACAACTGGAGCCAGTCGCAGCGAAGCCAAATACCATTCTCCTTCCTCATCCAGTCGCGACAGCACCGCGCCAAACCGATTTTCAAATCGCCCGCGAACCCAGTCTCGCAGAATGTAGCGACTGGCCAACATCGCCAGCGTAGCCCCGGTCGTTGAACCGAAACTGATCACGACCAGGGCCCAGCCAAAACCGAGCAGCCAGGAAATCGTTAGCGACAACAACAGTGCAAACGGCAGGCTCAAGCCCGTCACAATCGCGTAGGTCAGAAAGGCGATCATCGCACAATACGCGGGCCATTCGCCTGCCTGATTCCGCAACCATGATTCGGCACCGGCAAGTCGTTCGATGTTCAGATATTGCCCCAGTTGCCACCATGCCAAAGCAGCCACCACAAGTATCACGAATACTGTCACGAGCTTTGCGAAAACGTTGTCGTGTCGCCGGGGAGTCAAACGGGTTTTCGCCGTCTGGTTGCCGTTTGTTGTTGAAGTGGACTCGGACATGCCAGTTGAACTGAAAGCATCGGAGAGATTGAATGGGTCAATGAGTCGAAACAGTATAAACGTTGGACGTTGATCTGGTATCTTGAACTGCCGGGGGCCATGCAGCCGTGCGACTCGACGGATACGTGATTGACAAAGACTCAAAATTCCTGGTCGAAGGCCGGAAAATTCGGCTGGGGAAACGCGGTGTTCGCGTCCTGAATATGCTTGCCAACATCGCTTGTAAAAAAACCAGTTCCAGCGGCGAAACCTGGTTGCTGCCCTGTCGTGCCCAAATCAGGGAGCTGGAACAGCTCCAGCACCGCATTTATCTGATCATCGCCGCGAAGAATTCACGAAATCCGGTGCTGCAATGTCTTGCGATTATGATTCGTGGTCGTTGCCACGGAACTTTTGGCGTGCCATCGATCGTGAGACTGTACGACACTTCTGACCCTGCGATTCGAAGACATGTTGTCCGGTGCCTCAAGCGACTCGGAGCTTGGGCTGAACTGCGCCACATCGCCGAAGCAGAAATGGACGCGAAGATTCAGCAATTGGCGACGCAAACTCCCGGTCGTCCATTCGAAGATCGCAGGAAGAATTTTTTGGAGCATATTCCCCGGCTGTTTTTTGAACCCGGCCAACCGCCGCTTGTTATTGCACCCGACGTCGATTTCCAACACGGCAAACCAGCCAAACCCATTTCGCTTATTCGGGCAGTTTTGGAACGAATCCACAAACTGGTTTCCGGATGGAGGTTTTGAGTTCGACCCTGGGAATTCCTGTCGCCGCAGGCTAAAGCTCAACCCCCATCGCCTGCATCAACATTTTCATGTCTTCCCAGGTTTGCTGTTTGGCGGTTGGCGTTCGCAACAGGTAGGCCGGGTGATACGTGACGACAACCTGGCTGCTGCGATATTTGTGAAACGATCCGCGTAGGCGGCTGATCGACGATCGGTTTTGCAAAACGGCGCGGGCGGCGATGGCTCCCAGACAACAGATGAATTCGGGCTGGATGATTTCCAGTTGCCGATGGGCAAAACCCCAGCAGTTCGAGACTTCATCGTCCACCGGCGTCCGGTTGCGCGGCGGACGGCACTTGATGACGTTCAGGATATAGATGTCTTCGCGGGACAACTTGCAGGCCTTCAATATCCGGTCGAGCAGTTGACCGGCGGCTCCGACAAACGGCTCACCCAGACGGTCCTCGTCGGCACCGGGTGCTTCTCCGACCAGACACAAACGTGCGGACGGATTGCCGACACCGAAAACGGTTTGGGTTCGGCTGTTGGCCAACTCCGGACATTTGCGACACGCGGAAACCTCGTTTGAAATCACGTGAAGGGCTCCGGGCCGCTCTTCCACAGGCAATTTCGAACCATCATCCAACGTGTTGTCGAAAACTGGAACCACTTCGGAAATAGCCATCGAAGCCGTTTCGGATCTGGGGACAGTCGTCGGCATGACGGTGGGCGAAGCGGCCTTTGGAGCCGGGCGACTGGTGCTGGTGGCAGCCGTAGCCAACATCTCAGTCGGCAGCGGCAACGATTCAGGCCACGGAATATGCGTCATACCGCTGGCTTGCATCGATTCCAGCAATTGAATCAGGCCCCTTTTTGTCCCTCCTGCGTCTGACATTTATCCGTTATTCTCCTATACTGACCGGTTCGAAAAGGCTGGCCATTGGTTGCCAGGTCCAGCCATCTGCGGGCTCCCGCTGCCGCAATTCATTTGAAGTTACCTGACCGTACCGCCGCAACCGGTGAGCCCGGCCGATTTTTTAGCGTTGCCATGTCCGTTTGCAAAGTTGCCATTGTTGGCCGCCCCAACGTGGGCAAATCCAGTATTTTCAATTGGCTGGCCGGAGTGCGGCTGGCCATTGTCGATAATATGGCCGGAGTCACTCGCGACCGCATGAACTATCTCATGCACCACGATGACCGATATTTCGAAATCGTGGATACCGGCGGAATTGGCATCAACGATGTCGATGATCTGGATATCGAGATCGAAGAGCAGATCGAATTCGGGCTGCGCGACTCGGACCTGATCATGTTTGTCGTCGATGCCCACACTGGTTCAACGCCACTGGACGAGCAAGTTGCCCAGCGGTTGCGTGCCACGGACAAGCCGGTGTTGCTGGTCGCCAACAAATGCGACGGCGAAAATTTTGAGTTGTCAGCAGCGGAGTTCGGAAAGTTTGGACTGGGCCAGCCGCTGTTGGTCAGCGCCAAGAACAATCGTCGCAAACAGGACCTGCTGACCGGAATCGTGGGGAGCCTCCCCGAACAATCCGAATTCGACGCCGCCGAAGACCTTGCGCCGCCGGAAATGAAAATCGCGATCGTCGGTCGCCGGAATGTTGGCAAAAGCACGTTTGTCAATTCCCTGATTGGGTACAAGCGAATGATCGTCAGCGAAGTTGCCGGAACGACCCGCGACAGCATCGACGTGCGATTTACGCTGGACGGAAAATCTTTTGTCGCGATCGATACTCCGGGTCTGCGCAAGGGAAAGAGTATCCGGACCGACATTGAGTTTTACAGCGACCATCGCGCCCACCGCTCGATTCGACATGCCGATGTGATTCTGCTGTTTTTTGATGCCAGTTCGCGAATCAGTGCGGTCGACCGAAAGCTGGCCAGCTATATCGAAGCCCAACTGAAGCCGTGTATTTTCGTAGTCAACAAATGGGATTTGATGGCCGAGCACATGCCGACCGGCCGCTGGGCGGAATACTTGCGAGAGAATTTTGCGTCGATGGACTATTTGCCGATTGCGTTTATCACGGGCCAGGACGGCAAGAACATTCGCAAGGTGTTGAACCACGCTCAAATGTTGTACAAGCAGTCGATGGAGCGGATTTCCACAGGGAAACTCAACCGGCTGGTTCGGTCCGCGATTGAGACTCATGCGATTCCGTCCAGTCCTTCCCTTCGGCCAAGAATCTATTTCGCAACCCAGATCGGGACCCGGCCTCCGACAATCGTTTTGAAATGCAACGATCCCGAGGCGATCCGTGCGGACTATCGAAAATATCTGCTGAACGCGTTGCGGGACGGTTTGAATTTTGGCGAGATTCCGATTCGCCTGGTCCTGGAGCAGAGAATCAGCACTCCGGGTTCGAAAGAGAAACCGCTGGACGAAATCTCTCCGGACGATCCAATTTTGCAGCATGCATTCAAGGAGTTGCCGGCTGGCGTTCCGGAAGCGGAACTGATGGCTTTTGACGACGGCGGCGAAGATTTTGCCGACGATGAATGGGAACCTGTAGACTGAGTGGGAATTCCCACATGAACACCGGGGCGGGCGGCGGGGAGTCGACTGTTGAAATCATGGTTGCAATTTGGCGTCGTTCGCCTGTTGGTTTTTACGACCCTGGTTGCGCTGCTTCTGGGATGGATGGTCCGCATTCGCTGGAACTATTTCGCTGCAATTAGTGTCGGCAGTTATCTGTTGTTGATGATATTGTGGGCTACGTTTCGCGGACCCTGGATTTGGAGCGAGTTGCGTCGAATTCAGCGGGAACGAAAGGAACGTCAATTGGCCACGATGCTGGACCTGGAACGGCGTCGCAGGGAAAGTCTGGAATCCAAAGGCGAATAGATCGCGTCGGCTTTTGCGTCGCTTGAAGACTTTGTATCTTCCTGTTCGAATTGTCCTGGATCAATGTTTTTGAAAGTCTGGTTTTTGCGTGGTCCGGACCGAGAAATGCTGCGATTGCCGTAACGCCGGGTACAAACTATTTGTTTTGAAAAACGAAAACGCGGC
>JAYVKA010000287.1:0-12615 GCA_043768885.1 Planctomycetota bacterium | reverse complement strand
CGCTTGGGGCGCGTGTGCATACCTGGCGGCTGGCTGCCGCGGCGTTCCATGGCACGCGACGCACCACCATTTTCATAGACCAGCACACCCAAACGCCGGTTAATACGTCCTTTGGGTCCGGTGTAACGGGCCATTCAACACTCCTGGATTCTATCGGGCAAAAATTGTACGAAATTTCGAACCCGAAATAATGACCGAATTGGCCCCGATTGGCAAGGGGGACGCCACCGGAAAAGCCCCCTTTTTGCCACGTATCGTCGCCACCGTCAGCACCAACCGAAGTGGATCTTGCCAAAGATCCCGATCAACTGGGTTCTACCTAAAAGCCCCGTGCCGCAGGATCTTCGGCAAGATATCCACTTCCCCAATTTTCACGAGCTCAATGAGCCATCGTTCCGCATCCAATCGCCTTGCGAGCCAGTTCCTGAAGCTGCGACGCTTCCGTAAAAGTCGCACATGGTGTCGGTGCTGCCGAATTACGGCACTTGTCAAACCGTTCCTGCGACATTTCGTTCCCCTCCAAAGTCCGAATGAAGATTCCGGCCACGGATCCAGGATTCTTCCGGGCTACCTTGGCGTAAATGCTCAAATCCGACTCCCCCGAATCGCCGACCAACAGAAACCGGCGAGACGGCTGGGACTGGACCAAATGCCGAATCACGGCTGATTTTCCGCTCCGCCGAATCCTCGCAACTTTTTGCAAGACATGGTTCCTCAAACGAAAATTTCTCAAATGCAACGAGCCACCCGGAAATCCCGAATCATCCCGCAACTCGCGCAATGGATGAAGCAACTGGGAAGGACTGCTGGAAACATAGTGGAAATGCATACCAGCCCCGGCCCACTGCCGATACAGCTCCGACATTCCCTCAACCGGCCGATACGACCTCAGAAAAGTATTCGTCAGCATGCGACGGCGGTCCGCAATGTCCGACTCCTTGATCGTGTCGTCGACGTCCGAAATCACGGTCCAGCCCGTTTCCGGTGCCAGCCAACATTCGCCCCCGGCCTCGATCGCGCCTGACTCTGTTTGACAGATAATCCGCGGCCTGAAAAAGCGTCGGCCAAACTCGTCCAGCTCAACGAGCGATTGAATTTGATCCGCCGGCACCTGCAACCACTGCGAAAACAAACCGCTTCGCTTGGTGCGCCGCCGAAGCGGATATTGCCGGTCACCAATCAAGACACTTATGTCCAGCTTCTTTGCACCATCGGCAACAAACGGAGTAACACGCCGAACGAACTCTTCGCTGGCCAGCTGCTCATCGGTTGCGTCGATGATACTTCCAAGCAACCGAATCAGCATTCGCTTTCGAACCGTCGGCACGTAAACCTGCCGGACCGCACCGGCGATCAACAATCGCCAATGGTCAGGGCCGACCGGCACACCGAATCCGGGGAAAACGTCCAGCTGCATCGATTTCAGTTCGTCCGCCTTTGGGAAGGAAATGGCCAAGACGCTTGACCGGCGTCAAGTCTACCTCAAAACGCCGGAACCGCGAAATCATGGCCGCTGAATGCCCAAAAGCCCGGCAGTTCATAACCCGAGGCGTTAGCCAGGGCGGAAGAACAAGGTCTCCCGTTTACGCTTCGGGTTACGAATGTCTCAACAACAAAAAAACAGGCCGAATCGCTTGTATCGATCCGGCCCGCTTGAGTTTTCAATTGCGACTGGTCAGCCCTCGATCAATCCCACCACCACTGGCCATCAGCCAAATTGTCGGTTTTGATCGAGTCACGAACCGCAGTGATTTCGCCATTTGCTTCTTCCGTGACCTTGTCCGAATTCAGGGCATACATCGGCTGGATGCTTACACCGCCACCGATCGGAGTCATGAAGAAACCGTCTTTCCACACCGCGTTGATCGCTGGAGCCACCTGCTTCGGAGCGTTGAACCGCTTCGTCGGCATCAGCTCTTCGTTTGAGAATGTAGCCATGTCCCATTCAGCCCGTTGGAACAACTGGGCCTTTTGGAGATAGGCTGCGGCTATGGTCAGGTCCATCACATTACGCAATTCCGCAAAAGCCGGAATCTGCTGGCTCAGCTTGTCATACTCTTTGGTGAACGAATCACAGAAATTCTTGCTCGCCTTGTTCGACCGGCCTGTCCCCGAACGCGAACCGTCACCGGCCACCCGCTCGTCTTCGCTCAACAAACGAACGCCGTTGCCCACCAACTGCATCGCCGTTCGGTCTTGATTCACCTGAACGCACTCGTAGTTCGGCTGGAAGTACCAGCGCTGAAGTGAGTTCTGCGTTCCGGCAGCCGGATCCGAACCCGCAACGTAACTGGTCACGCGTGCGTTCGGCTGAAGCAACCCGATACCGATCAGCTTCATTTGATAGTCGGCCTCAACCAGTACGCGGGCCATTCGGGTTTCCGGAGCAACTCCGGCAACGGTAATTGTTTGCATTCCAAGCGCCTGTTGCAGTGTTTGCAATACCTGCCGCTCGGCACCTGGGCGGAACTGTTCCTGAATCGTCACGCAAGCCTGACGCAATCGCGCCAAACCTTCCGGAGTCGGATCGATCGAGCAGGTAATCGTGCTGACTCGTTCCGCTTTCGGACCAAACGTTCGCAAGGCAACGACCATGTCTTCGAGGTTCAGCGTCGCGTTTCCGGAATCCAGTCCGACAGTTGTATTCTGGCTGTTGTGATAGAAGCCCTCGGCTGGTCCTGCAATCACAACGTCTTTTGTTTCGGGGTAGAAGAAGACATGCGTGATGCGAGTCAGTCCCGCCATATGCAACATGTCGTCCGTCAATGGCTTTCCGCCTTCCAGCAGTTTCGCACATTCTTTTTCCAGACGAGTCATCGAAACTTTTCGCAGCGCACTCGGCGTCTGCATGTCTTTCGATTGGGACTGTCTGGCGGCAGCCGCGAGTTGGCGATCCAGGATCCCGTTCAGGTCCACCTGGGTTTTCAAATTCAATACACCGGTGGCATCAATTTCAACACCACCTGGAGTAGGTGTCGGAGGTGTAGTTTGAGCCAAACAAACCTGGGCGGCGCACACCAGCACCATCATTGTGAATGCAGTTAACAACCGCAGCGGTCGCACAGCCATGGATCAACCTCAAAAAGCAAAACGTTCGTGAATCTTGGAAGTATCTGCATTGTCCTATCGTCCGACACAGCCATCGAGACTGTAAAAAGTGGTCCAGTTGCAGAATGACCGGACTGCCCAAACTGTGTCGTTTGCCCTGATTCAATAGTAATTCCCGCATGAATGAATGGCAACAATTTCATCGATTCGAGGGTAATTTTCCGCAGATACCCGATTCACCAGTCCGGCAATACAGGCCGTCCACCCCCGTTTCTTCCGAAAAATCACCCCCCCAATCCAGACCAACCCGCCAATTCCCTTCACTTTTCGGCCAGAAAGGTAGTGGACGAGGCTACGAGTCCCTTTCATTGCATCCAACCGCAGCTCCCAAGCGCTCGTCGCGGGTTTCCGGACCTCGCCGGGCCTCGCCGACCACTTACGAATCCACACCCGACCCGATCCAGACTAGTCTGCGACGACCCAGAATACCTTGGGCATTAAAACCGCCAATTGAATCGTCCTTAGATTGCAGGTCTATTCGGAATCGAATTGTTTCAAAAGGAAACATTTGGCGTTCAAGGATGCAACTTGGGCGGGCGAGGCAGGCGAATCGTGCGGAACAGCGCGCCGCATACCAATGTGAAAGTTGTTCATGGTCCAGTTATTGCTGAACACGTGAGTTTCGCAAATCAAGCCGAGCAACGATTGCCAGTCCGACAACAAAGAACGCCAGGCGTCCGACGATCGCAGCGCGCGAACTGCCGGTCGTGGCAATGACCAAGCCAAAAAAGAAGGTCCCCATAAAACTGGTGGCCTTGCCGGAGAGATTAAAGAACCCAAAGTACCTTGCCTCGTGTCCCCTCGGAGTCAGCGAACCCATGATCGCACGGCTTACGGCTTGCGTCCCCCCCAATACCAGTGCAACGCCAACACACATCACCCAATAGGCTGCTTTGGTTTGCACAAACGACGCGGATGCCAGCAAGACAACCCAAACAACCAGACAAATCACCAAAGTGTTCTTGCGTCCCAACCGGTCGGAAATCCATCCGGTAAAGATTGCCCCCGGAGTAGCAATGAATTGCACCATCAGGATCACGGCAATCAATTCACGGTCAGTGAATTTCAATTCCTGAATTGCAAATGTCGAAGCCTGGCTGATGACGGTTTGTAGTCCGTCGTTGTAGAACAGGAAAGCGATCAGGAAAAAGGCGAGGGTTCGATGGTGCCGCAGATTTCTTAGCGTATCGACAACATCGGCAAACGCTTTTGAGCCAGACTCACGAATACTTCCAGATGAAACGGGACGGGGCTGGTCCCGAAGAACGATGACGGTCGGAATTGTAAACAGGCACCACCACGCTCCGGTCGCGAAAATGCAAACCCGCAACAGAACGGCGGGTTCGTTGAATCCAAATCGCGGCCCAAAACTTAAGACAAGCATTGCGAGCAGCAACGCCAAACCTCCGCCAAAGTATCCAAAGGCCATTCCTGCAGCTGACACACGGTTCATCTCCTGTTCGTTGGCGACTTCGGGCAAAAAGCCATTGTAGAGTGTCAGTGAAAGTTCCAGGCAAAGATTCGCAGCTACAAAACAGGATACAACCTGCCATGTGTTGGCTGGCGGGATGATCGCCATCAACATGCAAGCCGCTCCGCCACCGATCGCAGTAATCGCCAGACCAAACCGCTTGCCGGCCCGTGCATCAGCCAGCGCGCCGACTAACGGTGACAACAGGGCCCCAACCAGCATCGAGATTGCGACACTCCACGCCCAAACAACGGCCCCCGTTGTCCCTGACGTTTCGCTGGAAAAAACCGTCCGCTGCATGTAAACGGCGAAGACCGTTATCATCAACGTCGTGTAACCGCTATTGGCCCAGTCGTAGCAGCACCAGGCCAGCACGTCGCGTCGCCAAATCGGGTTGGCTGATTTGCTAAGAATCATCAAGGACTAATTGGCTTTTGGGATCGAAACGGATTTGCAAATATACACCAGCATTGCAGCATCACACCGTCCCGCCAATTGACGATTGGATGCGAACAACTTGTGTTGCAGCACTATCCGCTCAATGTGGGCGAATTCGCGCGCCAGATAACTTGTTGTCGCCGCCCATACAGGACCCGCGTGCTATTGGCGGGTGATAATGCCGACTGGAGACTTCGTTAATATTCAAAACGGATTGGCACCGCGTTTGCTTTTCAGATTTCCGGTTTGATCAATCTACCAGCCAATGAAATGCCATGAACTACTTTGAAGACAAAACGATTGTCGTCCCGGTTGACTTTTCGGAGGATTCCACCCGAGCAGTCGAAAGGACGATTGAGCTGGCAGGCGAGGCCCCGGACCTGCATCTGGTACACGTAGTCGACCCCATTCCCACGATGATTTCGTTCGATCCGGCGATGCCCGTCCCTCCTTCGTACGACAAGCAGCGGGTTGATCATGCGACGGACCACATGAAAAAATTGTTTGGCAGCGGAAAGTACTCCCGGCTCCAACGTCATTGCGTTGTCGGCGATCCCGGGACGGAGATCGTGGAATTGGCCAAGCGTGTGAAGGCAGACTTGATTGTAATGCCTTCGCATGGCCGAACGGGCCTGAAACGGCTGTTCCTGGGATCCGTGGCCGAACGCGTACTGCGTTTTTCGGAATGCCCTGTGTTGGTTTGGCGTGAGAAGGAATGAAAGTCGAATTCGTCGTACGAATCCGACATCAAATACGTGAATTCAGTTCAGAATCAGCCCCATGCAATCAGGCAAATTACCTGTCAAGACGAAAGTGTTGTTCAGCACAGGTGATTTGTCCAGCACTTTGACGTTGTCAATACAGACTTTCTATCAGCTGTACTTTCTCACCGACATCGTCCGAATCGCTCCAGCAACCGTTGGCTGGATCATTGGAATTACCCGGTTGTGGGATGCGATCAACGATCCGCTGGTTGGAATGTTGTCGGATCGGATCAAATCGCGGTATGGCCGACGGCGGGTCTTACTCGTCTACGGCTCGATACCGTTGGGTCTGGCGTTTGCCCTCTGCTGGATCATTCCTCCGTTCAGCGACTTGGGCCTGGCCATCTATTTCACGCTGATCATTATCGCTTTTGATACCGCCTTTACGGTCGTTCACGTCGGATACAACGCCTTGACGCCTGCGATGACGTCGGACTATGACGAGCGAAGCAGTTTGAATGGCTACCGGATGGTTTTTTCGTTGGGCGGAACACTGGCAGCCATAATTTTTGCTACCGTACTGAGCGAGTTCGTGGCAGTCGAATCAACTCGATTCGCCGTGATTGGAATCACCTTGGGTTTGCTTGCCATGTTTCCGCCCTGGATTGTGTTTGTTGTAACGCGGGGTGTGGAAGCGGCTGAGGAAACGAGTCGAATGTCGATTCGCCTGGCACTCAAAACAACCTTTTCCAATCGCGCATTTGTCATGTTGGCCTGTCTGTACCTCGCCAGCTGGACGGCGACCTGCGTCATCGCCGCCATGCTGGTCTATTACGCCAGTTACTACTTGAAGGTCCCCGGGCAAGCCAACTATTTCGTATTGGTGGCTCAGGCTTCTTCGGTGCTCAGTGTTCCGCTTTGTGTATGGCTTGCAACAACGTGGGATAAACCAAAAGCCTTCATGGTGGGGATTGGTTTCTGGTGCATTGCATTAGCCGGGTTTTTTGCCCTGCCCCAGTCTGCAGTTTCGGTCGCCTACGTTGTGGCATTTTTGTGCGGCCCTGGAATCGCGACGGCGGCCGTTATTCCCTGGTCAATGTTGCCCGACGTGATTGAAGTCGAACAACAACATTCGGGTGAGCGGCGTGAGGGTGCCTACTACGCATTGATTTCATTCTTTCAGAAACTGGGGACGGGTTTTGCACTGTGGGGAATCGGCCTGGCACTTGGAATCTCCGGCTACCTGACACCAACGCCAGACGAACAGTTTCCCGTTCAACCGGAATCGGCTCTGAACATGATCCAGTTCATCATCGGTCCGGCCGCGATTGCGCTGTTATTGTTGTCCTTGCCGTTTGCCTGGTGGTACCCAGTGACCCGCAAGAGTCACATGAAAACACTGGAACAAATTTGCGAAGCAGATCGTCGCCCCACATCCAATTCTGCAATCCGATGACTTGGGGCTACGATTCGCGTTCGAGCATCAGCTCATTTTGACAGGTTACCCAACCGGTGTTTGAACATGGGGTGGGCAATTGCCGTTTCTTTTTCGCCCGGTGGATGGGTTCAATTCGCTCGCCTTGCCAGCAGGTCATCGATGAAGTTGCCCTTTTGCAGTCGGCATTTTGCCACCAAAAAACCGGTCGGTTCGGTGGGATGAGCAAGCCAGGCTAATTGCCAGAACCGAAACGGGGCGTTTTGTCGATTTGTGATTAATTTGGCTTGCAGTTTGCAGCGTTATCGAGCCAAGATCGTTTGGTCCCAAGTGGTTTCCCCCGCTACCAGGATTGAGAAAGGATGAAGTCATGCTGGTTCTTTCACGTCGCATTGGCCAAGAAATCGTTCTTCCTACGCTTGGAATAACAATCACCGTTCTCAGAAACAACAGAAATCAGGTTCGTCTGGGAATTGAAGCCCCACGAGAAATTCGGGTTGTGCGCAGTGACATCGCACACCACATGGAAAACCTGGAGCGTGATTCCAAAACACAAAAAGGTCGCAAAACTTTGCCTTGTCGGCCAGGCTTGGACCCTTCCACGGAAATTGACCCTACAATTTGTTCCGTAAGATCGGCGAGTTGATTTCGATCGGAGGTGTTCGTGATTAGGCTGGCAACCCAGGGAATCGGACCATGCCAGTGACTGCGGGAAAACCAGGTGACAAGGACACTTCGCTGGATTCTCGCGATGAACAGTTCAGGGACCGGATATTCACCGTGCCGAATGTGATCTGCATGGGGCGTTCGCTCGGTGCGATTGTAATGCTGGGTTTCGCCTTCGCAGGGTGCTTCGTACCGTTTGTTTTTTTGTTCATCTTCTTGAGCCTGACAGACTTGATCGATGGATTGCTGGCGAGGTGGTTGCATCAGCGTTCGGACCTTGGCGCTCGTCTGGACACATTGGCTGACGTGACACTTTATGCCTGCCTGATTGGTGGCGCTTCGATTCTGTGTTGGGACCAGTTGCAACACGAATGGATCTGGCTGGCCATCGCCGTCGGCAGTTATGCCCTTTCGGTCGGCACTGGACTGTGGAAATACGGACGCATCCCCAGCTACCACACCTGCGCCGCCAAGATAACCAATTGGCTGGCAATGCTCGCCGCAGCAAGCCTGTTGTTCGGTTGGTCCATTTGGCCACTGCGTATTGCGGGTATCGCTGTGACATTGACCAATCTGGAAGCGACTGCAATCACTTGCACGCTGAAAGAATGGCAAGCCGACGTTTTGACATTGCTAAACGTTTGGCCAAATCCAGGCAGAAACGGGCGTGCTGCTCGCAAAAGCCAAGCAGTAAAACATGATTGAGACGAACAAATTGCAGATCACCCCACGAGCTATCGACCGTAGCCAATGACTTTTTTGTTGATCATCTCCGGCACAATACGGTTCACGGTATCGACGGGAATAGCGAAACCGACTCCGGCGTAGGAACCGGAGGGACTGATGATGGCCGTGTTGACGCCAATCAATCGCCCACTGCTGTCCAGGAGTGGACCACCGGAGTTCCCTGGATTGATTGCCGCGTCGGTTTGGATAACGTCTTTGATTGTCTCTCCGTTTGGGGAAGTGATTTCTCTTCCCGTCGCGCTGATCAAGCCGCTTGTCAGGGACTGGTCCAGTCCGAACGGATTGCCGATCGCAAACACTTTCTGGCCAACTTGGAGGTCGTGCGAAGTACCGACCGGCAATGGTTGCAGTTTTGTCACTCGTGAATCTATTTTCAAGACTGCCAGATCCAGGTCAGGAGCCACGCCGACCAACCTCGCTTTCCAACTCGTTTGGTCAGACATGGACATTGTCATCACCCAATAGATTCAGAATATTTCGCGCCTTTCCGGCAAGTTTCCGAATACGCTCCACCGAATAGACCTCTCCGGCAATTTCAGCCAACACTGCAGCGACGTAACCTGAACCTGTGCCTATTTCCGACACTTTTTTGCCCCCCTCGAGTGCAAGGGCCTCAATCATGAAAGCGACAATGTAAGGCTGTGAAATGGTCTGGTCGGCTGCGATTGGCTGTGGCCTGTCTTCGTATGCAAACTCATGAAGCGACTCCGGCAGGAACGTTTTGCGAGGAACCGTTCGCATCGCCTTTAACACGAGCCGGTCGCGAACGCCCCTGGCTGCAATCTGACGATCGACCATTTCGTTTCGTCTGGACGCAAGATTCAATGTCCGCATTACACTTTCCGCCTTGGCCCGTCCGGGATCGCTA
Organism: Planctomycetota bacterium; assembly: GCA_043768885.1. GTDB lineage: Bacteria > Planctomycetota > Planctomycetia > Pirellulales > Pirellulaceae > BJ22. The sequence continues at coordinate 3,178 of JAYVKA010000287.1, read as the reverse complement.
CAATAAACATTGGCTCGACGATCGCACGCCAACATTCAACAGCGCGAAACATAATAACTTGCCATTTTAAACAACAAGTCACGCGCCATTAATGATCCTTCCCGGGATCATACCGTTCACTGCGGAGTTTGGGGTTTGATTGATCATCGGGTGTTGGGAGTGCTTCGGAGTCGGGCGAACTCGCACAGGCAGATACAAACTCCGATGTGGAAAAACCTGAATTCTGGAGACGCCACTTTTTGGCCCGTATGTATTTGACCAGGTCGTTGAAACTTGACAGTTCACTGTAGTCCTTTTGGGGAATGTCGATTTTGAATCGCTCAGATACGGCAGTGACAAGGTTCAGAAAGTCCATCGAGTCGAGATCGACTTGTTCCCGCAAATTCGCATCCAAATCGATGTCCGCTTCGGATTCAACTTCCGGCGCGATGTCGGAGAGAATGGCGAAAATTGCATTGCGGGATTCGGATTCAACGAGCATGCCAGTTTCCTACATCAAATCACTGGGGGTACCAATCAATTGTTCGATTCGGCGCAAGAAAAGTGCCCCGGTATGACCGTCGGAAACACGATGGTCGGCGGCCAGACTGAGGGTTAGTACCGGTCGCACCCCGGGCTTTCCATCGACCACCCAGGGACGCTCGCGAATGCTGCCGATTCCGACCAGTGCAACCTGGGGTGGATAGATTACGCCCGCAAGGAAACCTACGCCCCGGTCACCCAGATTGCTGACGGTGATAGTTCCCTCGCTCATCTCGGATCCGCGAAGGCCACCCTTGCGGGTGCGGGTAACGAGGTCTTTCAGCTCACGCATCAAATCAACAGCAGATTTGCTGGCGGCATCCATTAAACAGGGCGCCATCAAACCGCCTCCGCGCAAACTGATTGCGACTCCGAGGTTGACGGTTGAGGCAGGCTGGAATTCATCGTTGGTCCAGGTGCCGTTCATCGAGTCAAATTCTTTCGCCGCCATGCCAACCGCCTTGTAATAGAGCAGGGCCGGCAGAATTCGCCCGGCAACCTCATGCGAATCGTTCCAGTTTTCCACGAATGACAAAAGAGGTGACACATCGACATCGTGAGCCAAATAGTAATGGGGTATTTCTCGTTTGGATCGGCTCATGGCTGCGGCGATCGCTTTTCGCAGGGCAAGCGGTTTGTTCGCGGCTTTCTCACCGGAAGTTGAACCGGCATGCTGAATCCTTGCTGCAGCCTGGACGTCTTCGGCGACAATGGAAGCATTGGGTCCGGTGCCTTTCACATCCCCAAGAGAAACGTTTAGTTGCTTTGCCAGCTGACGGGCTCGAGGCGAAACCGAAACTCCGGATTTATTGGATTCCGGAAAAGCCCTTTTCGCCGTTGCGGCAGGAGCATTTGCGGCGGTGCCAGTCCGTTTACCCTCCATCTGCAATGTCGGCATTTTGCCCGCTGTATTCTCCTCGCCGGACAAGCGAAAGTGTGCCATCACGGTTCCGACTGGAGCTGTCTCATTTGGTTTCACGATCAGGGAATCGACAGTTCCCTCGACGAAAGCCTCAATGTCGATTGTACCTTTGCTGGTTTCCACCACCGCCACAATATCGCCTTTGTTGACATGGCCACCGGGCGCGATCTTCCATTCCAGCAAGATGCCCTCGTCCATGTCGGCACCGAGCTTCGGCATATTGAATTCATACATCACCGCCTCCCGTTGTTGTTGCCGGTCCGGAAACGCGACTGGGTCCCACGCATCGATTCACGGCGTCAATGATCTGGTCAACCTGAGGCAATGCCGCATGTTCCATATGTGTCGCATAGGGAATCGGAACTTCAACGGAACAGACCCGCTGGATCGGTGCGTCCAGTTCATAGAAAACCCGTTCGGCAATCAGCGCTGCGATCTCGGCGCTGAATCCGCCGGTCTTCCAGCCCTCATCCACAATCACGACCCGGTGTGTTTTTGCCACGCTGTTGACGATTGATTCGGTATCCAGGGGCCTCAAACAACGCAGGTCGAGCACTTCCGCATTTACGTTTTGTTGAGCCAGCTGGTCGGCGGCTGCCAGACATTTTTCCAGCGTGCCGCCCCAGCCGATCAGCGTAATATCCTCGCCAGCGCGCAGAACTTTTGCCCCCTCGATGGGGACCGCTCCCGCGTCTTCGGGCAGTTCGCCTTGCTTGTTGTAGAGTCCGGCATATTCAAAGATCAAAACCGGGTTGGGATCAAGCAATGCAGACCAAAGCATTCCCCGCGCGTCTTCCAGTGTTGCTGGTGCGACAACCTTCAATCCTGGAATGTGTGCATACCACCCTTCCAGACTGTGACTGTGCTGGGCGGCCAGTTGACGACCGGCATCGGTTGCCATTCGGATGACAATCGGCACGGCGCATTGTCCTCCGCTCATGTGATTCAGTGTCGCGGCAGAGTTCACGATCTGGTCCATGGCCAACAAGCTGAAGTTGACAGTCATGATTTCCACAATCGGCCGCATTCCGCCTATTGCTGCGCCTATTCCCATACCAGTAAATCCCGATTCGCTCAGCGGCGTGTCGCGGATTCGATCCGGCCCAAACGTCTCAATGAGCCCCTTCGAAACAGCGAACGCCCCTCCGTACAGGCCGACATCTTCTCCCATCAGAAAGACCCGTTCGTCCTTCGTTAACGCTTCGATGGGGGCTTCCCGCAATGCTTCGCGATAAGTCATTTTTTTCACAACGATTCTCCCTCCCAAAGTACATGGCGGGTCAACTGCTCGATGGGTTCGAGTGTTCCGGCCTGGGCAAACGCCACTGATTCGTTTACGATCCGGTCCGCTTCTTCATTCATTTCCCGGAGATCGTCGTCGTTCAATTGGCCAGCCGCTTTCAATCGCCCGGCAAATGCAGAAATGGGATCTTTTTGTTTCCAGTCGTCGACTTCCGACTTGTTTCGGTAAAGTTCTGCGTCGAACATCGAATGCGCCCGAAACCGATAGGTTTGGCATTCCAGAAAATGTGGGCCGTATCCAGCCGTGCGGACTTTTCCCAATAAATCCGCTGCAACGGTGTTCACCGCCATCACATCCATTCCGTCAACGCGTGTTGCGGGAACGCGGTAACCGTCTGCCTTGTTCATCAGATCCAGTTCCGACTCGGATCGCCGGATATGAGTTCCCATTGCGTAGAGATTGTTCTCGCAGACGAACAGCACGGGGAGTTT
>JAYVKA010000286.1:0-9234 GCA_043768885.1 Planctomycetota bacterium | reverse complement strand
CAAAAGACCACTCGATTGGCAGCGAATCTGGAATTGAATGCGAATCCCACCTGAGAATCCAATTTGAAACCTGACATCAAAAACTGCCCCTGGAATCAGCCTGACTCGGCAACCTTTCTGCCTGCCAGCGATGCGATGCGGCGAGTGGCAAGGCTGGTGGAAAAAACGCTCGAAAACGATCCTCGCCAGTTCCCAATCCAAATGCGGGCCGCGGCGTCGATTGTGATTCTCCTATGCCGGTCGGGGATGTGGCCGGCTCACGACCAGGAAGATCTCAACGAAGTCGTCGGCCAGGCCCGTCGCAATCTGGCCAACATCCGCGAACTGTATTCGGTCGAATCAAAACGCCGGGAAGAAGTCGGCCAACATCACAGCCTTCACAAATTGCTCAAGGGGCTCGAAGCCGAGATGCGGATCCTCGACGCCCGAGCCTCGGAAACACCATTGAACATCCCCGACGAACCACCCGAAGCGTGGGGCATCAACTGGCCAAAACCGTAGCCTCTGAAGTTGCACAATTTCTGGAGTAGGATTAGTTTCAATAGCGGTAGGTCCCAATGAAAACACTGGCTCCCTTCTCCCCCGTCTTTTACGGGGGAGAAGGGCTGGGGATGAGGGGGATTGCGATAAACGAACTCGGTCGGCTGCAATCTGTTCGTCAATGCTTAAATCCCCTCACCCTCGACCCCTCTCCCCAAAAAAAGAGGAGCGAGGAGGTGGTCTTTTCGGGCGAACACATGTTCCGTACGCTGCAATTGTCATCGGCAAAAGGTTAGGGGCAACGGTCGAGGCCCCAAGCTACACCCTGCTCAACAATTCTTGTACTTGTCGTTCAATCCCCCACCCGCCTCGATCATTGCCAAAATCTTTTCCAGCCGCCGCTGTTTCGTCGCATCCTGTTTCGCCGTCGCAATGTATTCCGAATATTCCCGACGGCAACTCTTGCTCATCTTGTCGAATGCCGTTTTCGCCGCCTTGTTCTTTTTCAGCGCCGCCGTCAACTCCGATGGAACCTCCAGCGGGATATCCTTCCTCGCCTTAATCTCGACTCCCTTGGACGACAGCTCAACCGACTCCTTCACATAACTGCGAATCACCTTCTCGTCGATCTCCTTTGCCGACTCGAAACGCATCTGGCGCATCGCACGCGTATTTTCACCACCGGCGATCAGTAGTTTCTTTTTATCCGCCAACAACGCCCCCTGAAAAAACCACAGCCCAAAATACGATTTGAAACCACCGATCCCGACCAGGTTCTTTTCCCCGTGGCTGTAACAGGGGGCGCCCCATTTCACCGTTTCCTCCAGTCCCGTACTCAGAAGGATTTCCCGCAACCGGGTCAACTCGGCCTTCCACTGTCCCGATTCCTTCAAAAATGCCTCGACTGTCTTATGCCGTTTCATTGCGATAACTTCTCCAGCAATTCGTATCAAATTTTGGGCCGACTCGCATCACGCCTTCGCTCCCAGTATGATCGAAAACATGAACGACTCGCAAGCATTCCAGCCAGCACCGAACCAGGGGAACGAACTCCCCTCCCTCTCGACGTCACTCCTGCATCAGGCCCGACAGATGAACGCCGCTGCATGGGCCCGGATCGTCGATGTCTTCAGCCCGATCATTTACCGCTGGGCACGCGCTTCGGGATTGGCCGCCGAAGACGCTGCCGATATTGTTCAAGACGTGCTCGCCTCCGTCGCCCGGAACCTGGATAAATTCGAGCGGCAAAAAGAGACCGGCAGTTTTCGATCTTGGCTCGCTACGGTAAATCGCAATCGCGTCCGTGATTTTTTCCGCAAACAGGGAATTGAAAAACGGGGCGTCGGTGGAACTGCCGCCCACGACATGCTTCAGAACGCACCGGCTCTGCCAGAGACTGTCGATCTCGAACATTCGATCAGCCTCGACTCGATCAACCGCCAGCTCCCCGTCCAGGTCATGGAAATCGTCCGGGCCGAATGCGAGCCGCGAACCTGGCAAGCTTTTTGGCGGACCACGGTCGATGATCGCCCCGCTGCGGATGTCGCGGACGAACTCGGAATGAACGTCGCCGCAGTCTACCAGGCCAAATCCCGCATCCTCCGCCGACTGCGCAAATGCATGTCAGAGCTGCCCTGATTGAATTCTTGGCGGACTTCAGCCACGAATAACACGAATCTTCGCGAATCTGTTCTCCCTGAAAATTCGTGTTTATCTGTGTTATTCGTGGCGAAATCATCTGGTATCTCCCAGGAATTGCAATTTCCCCAATTTTTCCAGATTTGGGTGTCAGACCCTCGCGTTCATCTCTATGCCGGGTAGTTTTTCCCTGCGTTACAATCGATCTCTGGAGATGAACCCATGATCGCAACTTGCCCATCGTCAGACCGACTGCACGCCTTTGTACTGGGGCATTTGCAGGACCAGGAGAGTGACGAGCTGTACGGCCACCTCGCCGGTTGCGACAGCTGCCAGCAACAGCTCGAAGAAAGCGGTTCGTTCAGCGACACCTTCGTCGGCCAACTGAAATCCGACACCGCCGAAGAAGACCACACTGCCGAACCGGCCCTTCTCCAGGCCACAGACCGCGCCAAGAACATTCTCTCGCTACTCAACCGACCCGCACCCGACATCGCGGCCGACGATCCAGCCGAGCCCGTTCCCCACACGATCGGCGAATACGAAATCGATCGTCTGATCGGCCGCGGCGGCATGGGGACCGTTTACCTCGCCCGCCACACGAAACTCGGTCGCCAAGTCGCGTTGAAAATTCTTTCGCGGCACCGCTTGGCCGATCCGAAAATGCAAGGCCGCTTTTCGTCTGAAATGAAAGCCGTCGGGCGGATGAACCATCCCAACATCGTCGCTGCCCACGACGCCCGCGAAATCGATGGCGTTGCCGTTCTCGTCACCGAATACATCGACGGCCTGAACGTCGGCAGTATCATTCGCCGCACCGGCCCCCTCTCGGTCGCCAACGCCGCGAGAATCGCCAGCGAAGTAGCCACCGCACTTGCCGCCATTGATACCGCCGGCCTGATCCATCGCGACATCAAACCATCAAACATCATGGTTTCGCGCAGCGGGGCCGTAAAACTTCTCGACCTTGGCCTGGCCCGGCTGCAAACCGCCGACAGCGAACATCACGAGCACCGCGAACACACCGCCACCGGCCAGGCTCTGGGGACCGTCGACTACATCTCCCCCGAACAAGTCAACGATGGTCGCAACATTGATGTCCGGGCCGACATTTATGCCCTGGGCTGTACCCTTTTCAAAATGCTGACCGGCCAGCCGGTATTCGACGACGCCCAATACCCAACCGCCTTTGCCAAGATGACGGCCCACGTCCAAACCCCTCCGCCATCCGTCACAGCCCTGGCCAGGAACATCCCCGAACCGCTGGCCACGCTCGTCGCAGAGATGCTGGATAAAGACCCCTCGCTCCGCCCGCAAACCCCTTCGACGCTGATCGAACGACTTTCCCCGTTCACCGGCAACGCCGACTTGGCCGCGCTCGTCGAAAAGGCATCCACCAGCGAAGAAAAACCCCGCGCCAATCGCCCTCAAACCGCCTCGGCCCCAACTCCCTTTCGCAGCACCAATTCCAGCCGAAAATTCCCTCGCACTCCTCTGCTGATCGCGACAGCCCTGGGCGGTCTCGTTCTCGGCTGGGCCATCAGTTGGCTGATGGGGATCGAGATCACCATCAAACACCCCGACGGCACTACAACCAAACTGAACGTAGCCAACGGCAGCACGGTCACCATCGACGAAAATGGCAACGCAACGGTCGTGCCACCCGGCATTGCCTCAGATTCAAATCTTCGCACCCGTTCGGCCCCTGATCAGGAGGTCCGCGCGAGACAGAACATTTCTGACGAGAGCAGTGCGAATACCAGTGAGCTTCGGTCGTTGCCAAACGCGGCTGATTCCCCATACAGAGGACCGTCACAACCCAACGTTGCTCTAACCAGTGACGGATCAAAGGTCGGCGGCACTACCAAAGCGGTTCAGGATCCTTTGGCTGGAATTTGGCGATTTGCGGGTCCGAATCGATTTGAAGGAGGATATTTGGTCCTGGGTCAAAGGCAATTTGCAATTATTGGCAATTCCGAGAAGGAATCAATTGAAGGAATCTGGCGGCACAATCCAGATGCAAACCCGCCCCAACTTGATCTTGAGTTTACGAAGAATGCCCCCCCCGACCCTCAACTCGGTATTTATCAACTGAGTCGGATATATATGAGCGACGGTAGTAATACGCAATTAATGAGAATCTGGTTTGCCCAGCCGGGCAAGGGACGACTGGACAAACCAGTCGATAATGCCGCGATGATAGAACTGGAAAGTGTCAATCTCAACATTTTTGAGAACGGCCCAGTACCCGCTGATATGGCCAAAGCAAGGCGAAAATTGCAGGAATTGCTGGATCAAGGGCCGACGACTCTGGACGACAATACCGACGATTTGCCCGCCGCAAATATTCAGGCTTCCGACGAGATTCCTGCCAAACAAGTGGAGCCGGGAGACGGAGAAAAAATAGAATCACCTGACCCTGCGGCAAAAGATGATCAATGGAGTGTCGATCCATCGGTACCCGATCAACTGCCGGGTGTCTGGAAATTCGCTTCGCGAAATCGTTTCGAGGGTGCCTACCTGATTTTGGCGAACGCCAGGTTTTGTATCGTTGGGGGACCGAATGAAGAGGGCAAGTCGTCGGGCAAATGGCAACATGATTCAAAATCCACACCACCCCGGTTTGATCTTGAATTTTCAGGAGGAGTTCCCGATCCGCAACTGGGCATCTATGGATTGAATGCCGATGGAGAGCTAAAGGTCTGGTTTGCCCAACCCGGCAAGGACCGTCTCAACAAGCAACAGGACGGGACCGATCAATTGGTCCTCTCTCGCGTCGACTGGTCCGCCATCACCGCCCCCGAACAACTCCCCGACAAAATCAGCCGCGACGCGTGGAAGGAGTGGAAAAGGTTGAATACTGGCGAGCCTGCCGCCAATCTTGACAATCGAATCTTTAACCTTACCGCCCCGATTATCGAAGAATCCATTCAGGGCGTTTGGAAATCGATGCATTCGCTTCCGGATTCGGAAGAGTTCTGGATTTACTCAAACGGAAAAGTTGCCGTCAGTGGCGGCAAAAATAGCGACCCGGAAAAACGCGGCATGAATCATTTATCAGGAACGTACACGATCAAACCGGCGGACCCACACGGACTCGACGTCTTTGTCATCCGTCACCAATTCAGTGATCGAGTCGATCAAAAGCATATGATTTTTACCAAAAGCAACCTTGATAACCTAACCGCAAGAATCGTGGAATTGGCGGAGCCGGGTCTGGCACCGGCTTCAAAAACAGAGTATTTGTTCAATGAAAGGTTCCAGCGCCTCGACTGGTCCGCCATCACCGCCCCCGAACAACTCCCCGACAAAATCAGCCGCGACACGTGGCAGGCCTGGAAGGAACTTTCGGCGGACATACCGAAGGATGTGTCCCCGGTCCCTCAACCCTTAAACGTTCAGGGAATCGATCCGGCAATGATTCCATCTTCGACGCTCACTGCAGAATCCATCGAAGGGGTTTGGAAATTCGACTTAAAGGACAAGGGGGTTTGGGGTTTTCGAATGTTCGAAAACGGAATGTCCAGGTTTTTCCTGAAACCATCTACTGGAGAAGTTCTTGGGTTCAATATCAAAACAGGTTCGCCCTATACATTGAACGTAGCGAATGCCACGGCCCAGATTGACTTTAACAAATTTGTCGAGTCTGGATCGGAAGGGTCCAAGTGCATTTGGCGAATCAACGACGATGGATCGTTGGAAATCGCCGAACCTTTTCTCGCTGATGGATCCAGGCCAATTTCGTTTGGGGCCATTCCAAAGAATGCGGTCCCACTTGGGAAAATGGAAAAAGTCGATTGGTCGAATATCAATCACGCCGGTCAGTTGCCGGATCAGTTCACTCGCCAGGCCTGGGCCGCATGGCTTGAACTGAACCTTGCCAGGCCGAAAACCAACCGGGAATTGCTGCAAGGGTTATGGCGAGTCGCTTCCGTTGTAGTAGATGACAAACCCCAATTGCTGGACAAATGGAATATTGATTATCTGGCCGTTGATGGAACGACAATCCACAGCTTCCGCCGGTCGGACTCCGAGGTCGCTCATTCCCAGAGCCCAACGGCTTTGGACCCGGCCCAAAGTGATCAAATGCAACTGGTGTTCGGCTCCGGAGACGATGCATCCCCACCCGACGCATTTTCAGTTGTCGGGAAAATCAGATTCGGCAGAAGGGACGATTTCAGTTTTGATTGCGTCCTGTCCGGCGGAGACGCCCCAACGGAACTGCTTGGAAAGAAAATGACGATCACATTCGAACGAATGATGAGTGGCGAAGAAGTCGCAGAACTTTCTCTAGAAGAACTGAAAAAGAAATCTCCCTACGATTTTCCGGTTCTCAAACAGTTCAAGGAAATCGTCCCGGAGATGCTTCCGCCGGAAACGCTGGACGTTGAAACCGACTGACGAAAATGCCATTCGCGATCGGTGCCACTGGCTGGTTAATGAACACAACGGTTGTCTCATCGTATGAGCGCCAGATTGCATGGGACAAATTCCGGAACGTATGGGGTGAACCGAGAAGTGCGCGTTTTCCCTTCCAGAACGCTCCGAATGATCTTTGGAGAGAGCGGTTGCGGTGTCGTGCATAACGATTGGCGCAACCGCTTTTTTGCGGCTTGCCAGGGATTTTTGGCCGAAGAAAATCAAGGGCCCAATGCGTGCAAAAAAAACACGGTGCCCGTTCGGCGCACAGGATCGTATTTCACTTGGCGGGTTCTTCCGCTGCCCCGTCGTTCGGCTCCTCCAGCCAAATCCAGAGCCCAATGTGCTCGCCGTTGGAATTGGAAATGTTTGTATCAAAGACCATCCATGGCTTCTTTAAATATCTTCTCATTTTCACGCTTGTGAGATTTCTTGGCGGCTTCGCTTTCGCCCATTTGGGAATTGGTGTCCAGTCGCTCTCAAATATTGCGACACCCATTCCGGGATTGAGGCCCTTAATTTTGGACTCAGCAGACCAAGCGACACGGACAAGGTCATTCTCGCCTTCTCCATCGCGCTTTTCCACAACAACTACCAAACTGTCGAACTCATTTGAGATCGGTTTGGGGCTGAGTAACCGACCGTTTTTGAAAACTTCGTTCCCTGCATAGTCGCCAATGGCATAGTACAGATTGAATTCTCCGCCATCCGGAATGTAAATCCGGATGCGGGTTTTGCTCTCTTCCTCGTACCGGTCAGGTAAAACTACACCAATCCATTTGGAATCATCAACAATTTCACCGTACCCCAGTTCCCATTTGAACTCGGAAATCCTCTGGTTGGCAATCTCCAGCGCCTGTTCCTTTTCCCACAACCGCCTCTGGGCAATCACCAATGCCACTACCAGCGCAACGATCATCACAAACGCAAACAATCCGGTAATTGAGAATTTTCGCATGGGGGTTCCATGGCAGGGATAATTTGGCCGGAACCGAGGATATCGACCGCTCCATCGGGGCACAACATGACAGCCCAATTATTGTTGACCGGGTAAAGACTTGCCTGAACGTGCCGCCCGCTTCTGAGCCGACTCCTCTATCCAGAACATGAATCCGACCTTTTCTCCTTTTTCGTTGGTGGCGTAGCTCTTGATGATCGTGAACGGCTGTTCAAGGTCGAGCATGGACGTTTTGTTTCCTTCCGGCAAATCCGATTCGGAAATCAGCGTACTGCGGTCCCCTTCCCAACCCTTCCACGACTTTGCGATGACCCTTGACGACGATTGAGTAACGATTTCAACCTCAGATGTAATCGTCGCCGTCATTCGGTTGGACTTGTCCAGTTCCTTGAAATACTCGATGACCAAAATCAAGTCTGCTGGCTGATCGGGATAGCCGTTCCGACTGGCAATGTTTCTGTTGGCAGGAAGTCCGCTGTCGGGCAACACTCCCACCGTGTAACAGATGTCCACGTCGCGCGTGTTTGGCACATGGATTCGAAATCGGACGTCCTTGTTGACTGTGAACGGATCGCTGAATCTTCGGATGTAAGTTTGAGCCGGGTCCGCAACCTGGATAATGCCAAGCGGCTCACGGTACTTCAGGACTTCTTTGGTCACCCTGTCCAACTCCGCGTTTTTCAGCCGGATTGTTCGCTGGTAAATGAACACGGCAATCACCAGCGCGACGATCATCACAAATTCAAACAGGCCAATGATCGAGAATTTTCGCATGGGGCACGTACTCAAAATACAAGAGAGTGAACCGTCGGCGACGAGGGCGGCGGGGAAGAGGGCGGGCTGTCACCAGGAACTACTCGGCGAAATTACACGCCGGCCAATTCAAAGAGGACTTCGGAATTCCTCCACCGTCAATCCAGCCTGCCGAATGATCGCACGCAAAGTTCCTTTGGCCAATTCCTTGTGGTCGGGAACGGTCAACCGTCGATGTGGCGCAGACTCCTGACGCAAGATCATGTGGCTGCCTTGCTGACGATCCAACGCAAACCCGATCTTGCCCAACGCTTTGACGACATCGCGGCCGGATACAATGGGCAACGCGCTTACGGTTGTACCTCGACAACCTCTTCAGAAATTGACGGCGGTATCGGCTCACCATGCGCTCGCAGACTGTCCAGATACCCGGCGATCGCCTCCTTGATGTTGTCGACGGCTTCGGTTCGCGTTTTCCCCTCGGATATGCAGCCCGGTAGTGAAGGAACTTCGGCTACGTAAACTCCGTCCTCGTCCTGCTCAATCAGAACACGATATAGCACTGCTCATTCCTCCCGGAAATATGGTTGACCCAATTGCGATCCCTTCACCCGTTTCCAATTGCTGGACAGCTTCACTTTTACGCGAACATTGCAGAATTACAAGCCCGGAGCACAAGCGAGTGAATTCTGTCGAAAAATGTTCACTCGCGTGCGCGGCGGGCGGGCGGGCAAGTAACTGGTGGTTTTTATCCCGATGACCGGCATGTGGTTTCCATTTTTCCCGGCATGGTTGCCTTGGCAATATGCCGGAAATTCCAGATCGGCGAACTGTGGTTACACAATCCGTTTCGCGCCGCGGAGTTTTGCGCTGCGGCTGCGGGGGTTGGTGCGGAGTTCGGTGTCGGTGGCTGTGAGCGGTTTTTTGGTGAGAATTTCCAGACGGGCGTCGTTGCGGAAAAAGTGTTTGACGATCCGGTCTTCGAG
>JAYVKA010000285.1:0-13809 GCA_043768885.1 Planctomycetota bacterium | reverse complement strand
GTGGGGCAAATGCACGTACCGCATGCCAAATTTCCGGGCCAGTTCCACATCAGGCTTGGCACCATCGACGCTGATAACGGTCCGGATGCCCAGTGCCTGAAGTTCGCGAAAAGCCGCCTCGTCCCCGGGCAATCCGCCTGAAATCACTTTGTCGTGCAATCGAACCAGATTGGGCAAGTGTTCGGCCCGTATCAATTGCGGCAAGTCACCACCAGCAGAAACGACCGAACCAGTGTCAGCGGCGGAACCGCTGTCCTGTCTTCCGGAACACCCGGCCACCATGAGCAAACCAAATACTGAAATCCAGCCGACAATCGGCATGGAATCAATATTCCGGCCAAAAGAAATTTTGAATTGGAAACCAGTCGGCATGCTGGGTGAGTCACAAAACGGCAAGGCACCGGTTAAAGGTTTGATCGCAGTAAATGATACACGGTGGCTTGCTCGAATTGGTGAAGCCAAACGCCGGAATTTCTCAAAGGGCATTTGCGTTCAAATTCCCGCGGATTTGCCGGCTGGGCGGCTGACTGTATAAACTGATAACAGTGCGTTGCGGCTGGATTTGTTCTTCCACCTTTCATTTCCCATCAGGTGCATCATGCCAGAGAAAAAACTTGCCGAAGCACTCAACGAGCTTCATGACAGCCTCGCCAATGCGGACGAAGTTGACACCGAAACCCGGGAACAACTGAAGGCTTTGCTGGGAGATATTCAGCGAATTCTGGGAGACTCCGGGAATCGGGACGCCGAGGCGATCGAGCCGGTGATGAACGACCTGCAATCGATTCTGCTCCGGCTGGAAACCGAACACCCCTACTCTGCCGGACTGCTCAACCGATTGGCCGAAGGGCTCGCCAGTTTGGGCATCTGACGCAGCCCCCGTCTATCGGCTATCAAAGCCATTTCTTCCGACTAGTCACGCTGCTCCCGTCGGGGCGCGGCTTCAACCCAAATCAACCCCTGGGCTTCCATCGCCGTGCGAAGTGTCAAAACTTCTTGTTGAAAAACGTTCAGCTCCGTAATCGCCGATACAATTTCCGGCTTGGCGATTTCGACTTGTTGCCGATGTGTACCCGTCGGTCCGTGAGTCGAACCGGCAATGTCATACAGCACGCTTCCCAGACGTTGCTGCGCAGTCGGTACGTCGATCACAGTTCGAGACTGTTTTTCCGCGTCTCCCTCGAAGAATTTTTTCAGATCCCTGGCCTTCGCCTCAAGTGCCGAGACTTGCTCCAGCAGGGCGGTCGGATCGGCAGCCGAACCCGCAATCAGTGTCCGGCTTCCTTCGATCTCGGACTGGAGTCTCGCAAAGTCGCCATTCATCCGGTTCACTTCCGCCATCAATACTGAAAGCTCTTGCTGAAATCGAATCGCTTCGTCACGGGCAACAGCGGTAATCGCCGGATCAAAAATCGGCTCGACCGAAAATCCGACAGGCTCACCAATAGCCGTGAAGACGTTGTCAGCCACGCGATGCAACTGAGCCGAGTATTGGCCCGGTGCAACCAGTGCGCCTGGTGATCCGGTCGAAGGGGCGGAATAACGGAGATTCCAATTCACACGATGCAGCCCCGCATTGGCCGGGCAATCCACTCTTGCGACTGGCTGGTTATCCGTCGAACGGATTTCAACAACATACTTCACCGGTCCTTCGACCGATTCGGCCTGCAACTCTTCCCACGTCGGGATGGCCACGTCCCGTCCTTCTTTTGCGGCTTCCTTCTCCGCCTTTTGTCGCCGCTCTTTGGCCGTCTTCGCCGACTCGCGAATCCAGACAGTCATCAGCGTTCCAAAATCGGGATTGGCACAAGTATAAAAATTGTCCCCCAGAAAATCGCGGGGGAAGACTCCTGACTCTACGAACCACGGAGTCTTGCGGGGAGAAAACAGTTTTCCTTCGGCCTTCGAATCCAGTGCCGTCGAAACATCACGCAGCGGTGAATAATCGTCCAGCACATAAAAACTTCTGCCAAACGTCGCACAAACCAAATCGTTCTCGCGCTTTTGAATCGCAAGGTCGCGAACAGGAATGTTCGGCATTCCGCCCGACAACTTGATCCATTTGGTTCCGGCGTCCAACGAAACAAACACGCCGAACTCCGTGCCCAGGAAAAACAGATTCGGAGCAACATGATCCTGCTCGAGCCGCCAGACCAAATGTCGATCCGGCAAATCGCCCACCATCGACTCCCACGTCTTGCCGCGGTCTTTTGATCGCAACAGGTACGGTTTGAAATCGCCCGACTTGTGATCATCCATGCAAACATAAACCGTGTCCGAATCGTGACGATCGGCTTTGATGTCATTCACGAAGGCATGATCGGGGACGTCAAAAAACCGGTCGATCTTTCGCCAGTTCATGCCGCCATCCTCGGTGACTTGCACCATCCCGTCATCCGTTCCGGCGTAAACAAGTCCTTCCACCAGCGGCGATTCGCTGATCGAAGTGATGTTTCCGTACTGACTCATCGCATCCAGATCGTACCCGCCATCGACGCCATGAACACGACCCATCATTGGCATCGCCAAACGGTTTTCGTTGCGCGACAGGTCGGGGCTGATTGTTGTCCACGTATCGCCGTGATCATCGCTGCGATGGAGATGATTGCTGGCGAAATAGACGCGGCTACTGTTGTGCGGGCTGATCAGAATCGGGCTGTCCCAGTTGAACCGGAACGCCGGTTCACCTGCTGCCGGTTGTGGCTGGACGCTGATCGACTGTCCGGTTCGACGATCGTAACGCCGAATGAAGCCCTGTTGCGACTCGCCAAAGATGATATCGGGGTTGTCCGGATTGATCGCGTTGTCGTGTCCGTCACCTCCTACCGGAATGATCCATTCACTGTTTCGGATTCCGGTATCCAGTCGCGTCCGCGCCGGACCGTACTGGGTGCTGTTATCCTGGGTTCCGCCGATGACGTGATAAAACGGCAGATCGTAATCGACGTCGACTTTGTAGAACTGAGTCAACGGCAGGTTTTCAAAGTGGGTCCAGGTTCCGCTGAAATCGCGCGAAACGTAAATCCCTCCATCAGTTCCCACCAGCACAAAATCGGGATCAGTCGGATGAAAAACGACTGCATGATTGTCGACGTGTTTGTAGCGTCCTTCGATTGGCTCAAACGTCTTCCCGCCATCGACGCTGCGAACCAAAACATTGTTGGCATGGTAGATGCAATCGAACCGGTGAGGATCAACCCAGATTTCCTGATAGTAATGTGGCCCGGTTCCGCCAGCGACGAAATCACTCGCCCTGGACCAGCTTTCCCCGCAGTCTTCACTTCGCCAAAATCCCCCTTTGCGATTTGGCAATTCGATCGTGGCATAAACGACATTGTTTTTCTGGGGAGAGACAGCGAGGGAAATCTTGCCTTTGTCTTCCGATGGCAGGCCTTGCTCCAACTTCCGCCAGGTTCGGCCGCCATCAACCGATTTGTGGATGCCGGACTCCGGACCGGTGTTCAGCAACGCAGCGACCGTGCGATGTCTCTGGTGAAGAGCCGCATACAAAACATCGGGGTTCTCGTGATCGATTACAACGTCCGTGCATCCCGTCCAGGTTCCGGCCGAAAGGACCAGCTCCCACGTCTGGCCAGCGTCTTCGCTGCGATACAATCCGCGCTCGCCCCCTGCGCTCCACAACGGGCCCTGCGACGCGACGAACACGACATTCGAGTCGCGGGGATCGACAACGATCTTGCTGATGTGCTCGGAATTCTTCAGCCCCAGATTTTCAAAACTCTTGCCGCCGTTCGGCGATCGATAAACGCCATCACCGAATCCAATGTGTCGCCCGCCGACATTTTCACCGGTACCAACCCAGACGATTTCCGGGTTCTGCGGGTCGAGTGTGACGCATCCAATTGAATACGATCCGTATTTGTCAAAAATCGGCTCCCACGTATTGCCGGAGTTGACCGTTTTCCAAAGGTTTCCGCTTGCTGCCGCTGCGTACCACGTGTTCGGTTGTGCCGGGTTGATGGCAAGGTCACCGATTCGACCCGACATCAGGGCCGGGCCGATGCTTCGCAGTTTCATGCCCGACAAAAGACCCGCATCCAGCTTTCCCGAAACGTCCGAATTCGCTTCTTCGTCCGTGGTTTTTCCTGACGCATCGGCACTTTCCTGGGCCGTGGCCATTCTGTTCATGCCGCCTGGCCAGACACCCATTCCCAACGCCAACGTCAAAATCAAAAAGCTGTATTTCATGATGTAGATGAACCTGTTCCGATCAAAGGTTGTCCAAACTTCAGCCATTCGAATCGCAGACTGTACCCATACAGTGTGAACAGCCCGCCTGGAACGGTCAAACTCGGCAAAAGCGTACGTTGACCGGTCCGCCGTGGCGGCTTAGAATCCGGGTCTGATTTCCCATGGTGGTCGTAGCTCAATTGGTTAGAGCGCTGGATTGTGGCTCCAGAGGTTGGGGGTTCAATTCCCCTCGATCACCCTAGTTTTGGCCGAATTCCCAATCGCCCGCACTTTCCCTGAGGCTTGGGACCGTTCCCATTCAACAAAACGGCATCCCGAATTGATGGCTCCCAACAAGCCTGACAAACCGCGACCTCTGGCCTGGGAAGACGACTTCAGCCGCAACACGCTGGACAACGCTCCATTCTCCAACGTCGTCAACGTCGCGGAACTGACTTGGCAGCGACTTGAAAACCTGTTCAACAATTACGTTGACGAAGACCTTCGCCTCGACCTCGATTTGAAAACGCTGGTCGCGGCGGACGCTTTCCCGATTCCGCATGACGACGACCGCGAAGGCTACTCGCGCGGCAACCACGAATGGTTTTGGCTGAGCGGGCTGATCGATTGGCTCAAGATCCGGCAGGTTATCAACAAGCGAGATTTCCAGCCCCGTTCGGTTCTCGAAATGGGAGCCGCCTCGGGGCGAGTGCTTCGTCATCTCTCGGCTCAGGGAAAATTCCCCGAGCTGTGGGCCTTTGACATCAATAACCGCCACGTTCGCTGGGTCAACAAATTCCTCGACCCGGCCATTCGTTGTTTTCACAATCACGCGCTGCCGCACCTGCCGATCGCAGACAAACAGCTGGACCTGGTCACGGCATTTTCCGTGTTCACGCACATCGATACTTTTGAAACCGCCTGGATCGCCGAGCTGTTTCGAATCATCAAGCCAGGCGGAATGGCGTGGTTGACATTCCAAACCGAACACACCTGGAATTCGCTGAAGGACGTAGACAAAGGCGATCTTCGACTGGGTGTGCTAAAGGAAACGGATTGGTTCCAACCGGAAATGCTGCAGGCACCGATGCCAGCCGAGCATCTCGTCTGCCGACATTCCCAAACCGGTCCCTACCGAGGCATGGTCTTTCATCACTCAGATTATTTGCGCCAGGCGTGGGGACCATGGTTCGAGATCACCGAACTGATTCCCAAACACCACGGCAAAGACCAAACCGTGTGCGTCATGAAACGACTGGACGACTGATTTGAAATCAGTTGTCCCGCATCAAATCATTCTCGGTGTCACTCCCCCGCATTCTTGTCGATAATCCGGGCACCATCTTCCAGCAAGTCCCCCGGATACATGATCACCCGCTCGCCAACTGCCAGACCTTCGATCACTTCGACCATCGTTTCGCTGCGATGACCGATTTGAACTCGACGCATCACCGCAATTCCATCGACGGCCAGGAACACCGCCCATTCCTTTTTGTCACGGAACAGGGCACCTGCCGGAACCTGAATCACGTCGGGCGCGTTCCAGGTGACGATCCCCGCTTCGACACGGTATCCGTCGCCCAGTGAATCCGTATCGGCAATGTTTGCAAAATCGCCGATCACATACACCCGCTGCTCTTCGACTCCCAACGCACTGATCTTGGTAAAAGCCGACGGTTCGATCCGGCGAACGGTTCCCTTCAAGGCATCCTTGCCACCCCATTGTTCCAGGATCATGGTTGAACCGGGGCGAATTTTCACTGCGTCCGTACTCAATACATCGACAACGATTTCCAGATCGTGAGGGTCACCGACATCGACCAGCGGCGAACCGGGTCCGACCACCGTCGAACTCTTTTGCAAAACCTTCAACACCACGCCCGGGACTGGCGAGCGGATTTCAAACGGAGCCTGTCCGCGATCGCGATTTCCAGGCAGAAACTGGGCAATCGCCGAACGAGCCTGCTCCAGTTCGAACCTGGAGATCTCCTGATCGTACGTCGCCATCCGCATCGATTCGCGTTTGGCCTGGGCGCCGGATTCGTCTTCTTCGAACTCCTCTTTCGATATCGCTTTTGCGTCAAACAGCTCTTGTGACCGCTTCAATTTTGATTCCGCCCGCTCCAGATCGATCTGCGATTTTGCAATCGCGGCCTCAGTACGTTGTACGGCTGCTTCTGCCGCAGCGATTCTCGCTTCGGCCGCCGCCCGCTGCCGAGAATCCAGCATTGCCGGATCGACTGGTTCCACCGTTGCAAGAATGGTCTGCCCGCTGGCGATCGCGTCGCCCGGTTCCAGGTTGATTCGCAACAGTCGTCCTGCGACCGGGCTGGAAACGGTATAGCGTTCGCGAACCCGGGTCATGCCGTCTTCGCGCACCAGCTCGTCCAGCGGCCCACGCGACACCTCCGCCGTTTCGATTTCCATGGTTGTCGGCCAGAACGCAGCAGCAAACAGCGCCGCCACAATCGCCAACCCAAGGACCCACCAGAATATTCTCAATAAATATTTCAATGCACTCAACCTGTTTTGAAAAATTCAATTGGATTGTAACTATATTGACAGCGCCACTTAAGTGAATATGAAGTCATTTCTCGTTTAACCGTCAGCCGAAGGCGTACGATCGAGGCCAGCAGGTACGCTTTCGGCTGACGGTTAAACGAAAGTGGCGCCGCCCAACTACTCGCGTGTTTTCAGCACGGCTACCAAATCCAGTTTCCCCCTCCGCCGCTGGACGACCCACCCTGAAATCAAGGTTGCAATTACAACCACCAACACCGAGAACACAAGTGTCTGGCGTGAAATAATTAGCGGAATCCGGTACATCTCGGTATCCATTCCCTGGATAAAAATCGCCGACAGCCCAAAACCAATCAGGATCCCAACTGGAATCGCCAAC
Source organism: Planctomycetota bacterium (assembly GCA_043768885.1). GTDB lineage: Bacteria > Planctomycetota > Planctomycetia > Pirellulales > Pirellulaceae > BJ22. Next base: position 6,719 of record JAYVKA010000285.1, on the reverse strand, counting down.
ACTGTTTGGACGGCCAACTCACCCAGCAAAATCGACGAAACTTCTTGCCGCGAAAAACCCATCACCCTTAACGTAGCCAACTCGCGACTCTGTTCCGACAAGGAAATCCTTGCTCCGTTATAGACGACACCAAAGGCAATGATCACAGCAAACATGACGTTAAAGGCCCGCATGACCAGCAGATTTTCCGCAATCGATTCCCGAAAACTCTGCAACGCCGCGTCCTTAATCGTGATCGCCGCCACGCGCGGAGTGTCTTTCAGTGTGCGATACAACTCGGTTAACCTCGCCGGATCGGCCTCAACAAACGCGCCACTGACTCCGCTGTCTTCACCGAGCAAATGCCGGACCGAATCCATTTGCATGTAGGCATTCAACCCGCCATATTCCTTGATGATTCCCGTAACCGGAACCGTTCGTACCGCGCGATTTCCCTCCATCACTGTTATCGTGATCGAATCGCCATTTTTGGCATTCAGAATCTCGGCCAGTTTGTCTGAAAGTACAATACCGTCGGGCGGAATCTCAACCGGGTTCTCATCCGTGTCGAGCAGCCGGTACAAATCGTGAGTCGAATCCAGCCCCATCACTCCGACACTTCGCCAACGATGCGCATTTTTCAAACGCGTCGATACGGCACGAAACGGCTGGACTTGCCCAACCCCCGGCAGATTGCCAATCGAGTGCACAACCTCCGGTGAACTCGTTTCAAGCAGCGAAACCGAAAGCTGTTGCCGCTGCGACAACTCAAACTGAAAATGCATGATGTACTGAACGGCATCCAGCACAAAAATCCCGAGTATTAGAACTGCCACACTCATCGCGATTCCGGTCACCGCGGTCAGAGTCCGCGCGGGCCGTCGTTCAATGTGCCGGAGAATCATCCGCAACGTATGAGGCATCAATTTCGCCAGCCCCAAACGTTCGGGGATCGTCGGACCATATTTCGGAGGTGACTCGGGCCGCATCGCCTGGGCCGGTGGCAAGCGAACGGCCGACAATACACTTCGGCTTGCTCCCAGGACCGACGCAACCACGCTGATCGCGACGGCCACTGCCGGCAAACGCCAATCAAGTTCCACCTGGAAAACCGGAAAGTGATAGATCTCCGCATACATCGTTGTCAGGTTTCGACCCATCCACCAACCGCCGGCTATCCCAATCAGAGTGCCCACAAAGGCGATCACCATGACCAGCTTGAAATAGTGCAAGCCAATAGGAAATGGCGAGAATCCGAAGGCCTTCATCGCAGCAATCTGTTCCCGTTCCAGCCCAACGATTCGCGCAATCACAACGTTCAGCAGAAAGGCCGCGACCGCCAGAAAAATCGTCGGCGCGATCAATGCCATCGTGCCCAACTGCTGCATTTCGTCGGATGTGTAGCGGTAACTGGTTTGCAATTCGCGATCATAAGCCCCATTGCTGCCCCACGGCTCCAGCAACCGGTCCAGCCCATCGATCACAGCCTGCTCATTCGCTCCCCGTTCCGTCGTAACGCAGACATCGTTGAATGCTCCGTCCATGTCAAAAGCCGCTTCCATCTGCCGCCGACACATCCAGAACACACCAAACCGTTTGTCGTCAGGCAACAAACTTCCCGGCTGGATCTGAATAATGAACTCCGGCGAAAGCGCGATGCCAACGATATGCAGCGGCCGCTTGCGACCGTTCAGAGTCGCCGGAATCGAATCGCCCGGACCAAGACCATGTGCCGTCGCAAAAGTCTCACTGCACAGGACTTCATCGTGCCGGTCAGGATCGGGCCAACGTCCAGCCCGCAAGAAAACGTCGTTCAATTCCGGTCGTTCCCGGTCCGGCACCGACACCAGTTTACCGATCGCGGGTTCTGCCATGTCCGGCACATCCAGCGAAACACTGCTGACGATTCTCGCACAAACAGTGCTTATGCCAGGAATTTCGCGAATCCGCGCCACCATCGAATTCGGCGCGCGACGTACATGCGAGAAAATTTCGGCAAAACGATACTGCTGGTAGTAGTCGGCCCGGCTTCGTTCCAGCGATGACAATGCACTTCGCGCCATAATGAACATCGCGATCCCCGCTGCCATCACCAGCGCAATCGCCAATGCCTGGGACCAGATTCGCACCAGGTCGCGAAACAGCTTTCGGTCCAGAATGGTTTGCGGATTCACTTTGACGACGCCTCACCAGGTCAAATCCGAAGGCGTTTTTCGCGAGGTGTTCCGATGCACGTCCGCAATCCTGCCATCCGACAACTGAATGACCCGGTCCGCCATCTCGGCGATCACAGCGTTGTGCGTAATCACAGCCGTCGTCGTACCCAGCTCGCGATTCACCCGGGCAATCGCTTCCAGCACGATCACGCCGGTATGGACATCGAGCGCACCTGTCGGTTCGTCGCACAACAAAACCTCTGGCCGTTTGGCAATTGCACGCGCGATGGCAACCCGCTGTTGTTCGCCGCCAGAGAGTTGGGCCGGAAAATGCGACTGGCGTTCCTTCAAGCCGACCATTTCCAGCGCCTCAGCCGCAGGCATCGGGTCGTCCGAGATGGACGTGATCAGCTCGACGTTTTCTTTCGCAGTCAGGCTGGGAATCAGATTGTAAAACTGAAACACAAACCCAACGTGCTTTCGACGATACCGGGTCAACGCCGAATCGGTGAATCGTGTCAACTCTTCTTCGCCAAAGAAAACCTTGCCGCTAGTCGGCATATCCAGTCCGCCCAGTATGTTCAGCAAAGTCGATTTTCCGCTTCCCGACGGACCGAGCAACACGACAAACTCGGCGCGGTAAAGATTCAGGTCAACGCCTTTGAGTGCGTGAACCTGCACATCACCCATGGTGTACGTTTTCGTTATTCCGGTTGCACGGAAAACAGTTTCGGTCTCGGCAGCCGTATTCATCTGGCCCAATGAAACAGGGAGGTTCGATCATTGCCTAACTGAATCATACCGCGCAATCATCGCAAGGGTTTCTTTTCCAGCCGATTCGTCGGGCGAAACGGCCGCTTGCACTAGCCCAGATTCACGAACGAGTTGCCGGATCTCATTCAGTCCGGTCAATTCGCCGCACGCCATCGCTTGCACTAACCCGTTCCCAATCGCCGTCGCTTCGACCGGTCCCGGCACGATTGTCCGACCCGTGACATTCGCTGCCAACTGGTTCAGCAATCCGTTCTGCGAACCTCCGCCGACAATGTGAATCAAATCGAACTTCCGTTCCAGAATCGATTGCATCAGTTCCAGCACATTGCGATAGGCCAACGCCAATGAGTCCAGGCAACACCGCACAAACTGTCCCGGTGTTTCGGGTATTGGCTGGCCCGACAGTCTTGCAAACCTGACGATTTCATCCAGCATGTTTTCTGGAGCATGAAAGACCGGCGAATTCGGATCGACCAACGTCACTCCCGATTTTGCTTTGGCCGCCAAATCCGTCAACTCGGCATAGGAAAATTCCTGACCGTTACGTTTCCAGGCCGCACGACATTGCTGGACCAGCCACAACCCCGCGATGTTTTTCAGGAATCGTGTCGTGCCCTTGATACCCGCCTCGTTCGTAAACATGTGCTGCTGACTGGCCGCATTCACGCAGGGCGAATTGAGTTCCGCCCCCAGCAGACTCCAGGTCCCACTGGACAGATAACACCAGTCGCTCCCCTGCACGGCTGGAACCGCCGCAATCGCGCTGGCAGTGTCATGCGAACCGGGTGCAATCACCGCGATCTTCCGGCTCAACCCGGTCGATGAAGCAACTTCACTCCGCAATGTTCCCAACCTTGTCCCCGGGGGAACTGTCGGCCGCAACATCGTCGCCGGAATGCCAAGTTTTCCCAGTATCCCTTCGGCCCACTTTCCGGTTCGAATGTCCAGCATCTGGCTGGTCGAAGCAACCGAATGCTCCACGGCAATTTCCCCCGACAACCAGTAGTGAAACAGATCGGGAATGAACAGCATGGTCGCCGCGCTGGCCAGAATATCGGGACTGGTCTGTGAAAACGCGTACAGGGAATAGAGCGTATTGATCGGCATCATCTGGATGCCCGTCGTCTGGTAAATCTCTTCGACCGAAACGATATCTTGCGCCCGCTGACAAAAATCTACATTCCGTGGATCGCGGTAAGCGTGTGGCACGGCCAACAATTCTCCGGACCGGTCAAGCAAAGCCCAATCGATCCCCCAGCAATCCACGCCCACAGAAAGAACTTCATGCGATTCCTTGCGAGCCCAGACGTTTGCCTTTCCCAAACCGACCAGGATTTCCCGCCACAATCCGGTAATGTCCCAGTGCAAACCGCTCGGCAACTGCATCGGAGCATGGGCAAACCGGTGCAGCTCATTCACCAAAACCCGCCCGGCATCCACGCCCACCGCCACCACGCGTCCCGACTCGGCCCCCAGATCAACCGCCAAATAAATTTTCATGAACCAACGCCTTCGAATCTGCAGCAAGCCTGAATACGGTGGAATGAAGACACATCAATTTACCCGGTAACCGAATGAACCGCAGGGCAGTCGCGCGGTGGTCCTCCACCGTGAAATACATTAACCCTTGTCCTTGAATCACGGTGGAGAACCACCGTGTCATTTTTTTCCAATATTGAAACAGAACTACCTGACAAAGGCGTCCGGCAGTCCGCCATCGACGGCCAGAATCTGACCCGTCGTCTTGCTCGATTTGTCTCCGACCAAGAACGCAATCGCTTCGGCCTGGTCTTCGGGCAGAATCGGGCTGCGGGTCAAAGTTCGCTGGGCGTAGAAATCAGCCAGCCTGTCTCGCAACGACTCCGTCGAGTCTTTCTCGTCAAACTTGATGTCATATTTTTTCAACGAGTTGATCACGCGGTCGCGGGGGAACATCGAACTGCCTGCCACCACCGTTGCCGGAGCCACTGCGTTGACGCGAATGTTCGGTGCCAGCTCAACTGCCAACTCACGAACCAGATGATTCGCCGCCGCCTTTGACGCGTCGTAAGCCAGACTTCCTTTTTTGCTGACCATTCCATTCACGCTGGTCGTCACGACAACGCTGCCGGTCAAATTCTGCTCGGCGAACAGACTGCGCAACTCGTCGGCAACCTGGAACGGCCCGATCACGTTGACGTCAAAAGTCAAACCCCAGGCTTCATCGGAAATCGCTCCACCGGGCCCCGGCGGAACATAAATGCCAGCCGTCACCACCAGGTGATCCAGACCACCAAATGCGAGCACTGTCTGTCGAATCGCGTCGCGGATGCTGAGGCGTTTCGTCATGTCGATGCCCAGTCCAATCGCCGGGCCACAACCGGAAACACCGCTCCCTGCGACGCCGATACCGACTCCGTATTTGTCGGTCAGTTCTGTTGCCGTCGCATTCGCCGCAACTGCATCGAGGTCCGCACAAACAACGTGCACACCTTCGGCCGCCAACCGATGAGCCGCACAGCGACCGATGCCGCTTCCAGCACCGACGATCAAACAAATCCGCCGGGCCATCGGTTTGTCGAGTGGCATCCGCTTCAACTTCGCTTCTTCCAGCAACCAATACTCGATGTCAAACGCTTCCTGTTCCGGTAACGCGATGTATTCGTCGATCGCCTCGGCACCCCGCATGACTTCGATCGCACAGTTGTAAAACTCGGCCGTCACCCGCGACTCGCTCTTGTTCTTGCCCCACGCGATCATACCCACGCCAGGAATCAAGATGACAGTCGGGTTGGTGCCGCGCATCGCCGGCGAATCGGCGTGCTTGCAACGCTCGTAATAAGCAGCGTAGTCCTTGCGGTACTCGACCAGCCCCGCTTTCAGCATTTCCGTCAGCTTCGCCAAGTCATCCTTTTGCGGATTCCATTCGACCAGCAGCGGCCGGATTCGGGTCCGCAAAAAATGGTCCGGGCAACTGGTCCCCAGCCGCGCCAGCCGCCTTGCATCGTTGCTGTTCACAAACCGCAGCATTTTCTCGTCGGTCTGCACGGTGCCGATCATGCGATAGGGCTCGGACAGTTGACCGCGCAACCATGGCACCAGCTGAACCAGCAACTCGTCACGCTTTTCGGCGGCCAGCGATTGGAACTTTTGACCACCAAAAGTCTTCTCGCCCTTGTCTTTCGATTCGATGAATTGTGCCGCCCGCTCGATCAGGTCCAGACTCAGTTCATAACAAGCCAGCGGATCATCGTCGCCGTTAATCAAACCGTGCTGTCCCATTACAGCACCCTTCAGTCCCGGATGATCGGCCCAGACCTTTTCCAGCTGCAAACCCAATTCAAAACCGGGTCGCATCCACGGAGTCCAAACGACTTCGTTGCCATAAATCTCGGTCGTGACTTCTTTCGACCGCCGACATGCTGCGACCGAGATCACCGAGTTCGGGTGCGTGTGATCTACGTGCTTGAAAGGAACAAAGGCATGCAGCGGTGTGTCAATCGATGCCGCGCGCGAATTGAGGTTGTAGTTGCAGTGCGGATAGTAGCCGACCATCTTGTCTTCGATCGGCGTTTTGACTCCGCGTTCCGGGGCCGCCGCGTAGATCGGTTTCAGCCCCTGCAGTTTGTCCATGTACAACGAAGAGAAATTCTCGGCCTTGCTCGTCCGCAAATCGCCCCCCGAACCCTTGACCCATAACACTTCCACTTCTTGGCCGGTCAATGGATCGCGTTCCATCAACTTGCTCGAAGTATTCCCGCCACCCGTATTCGTAATTCGTCCGTCGTCACCCAAAATGTTCGAGCGGTAAACCAGCGACTCGACGCCGTC
>JAYVKA010000284.1:0-21536 GCA_043768885.1 Planctomycetota bacterium | reverse complement strand
TCAACCAGCGCCGAACAGCTTTGACGGACTTGTCCATTGATGACCATGGTGCAGGATCCGCAAACTTCTTCCAGACAAGCACAATCCCAGGCAACGGGCGTGGACTTTTTTCCGTCCACTGTAACCGGCCGCGCCGCGATTTTTTGCAGCACGCTGATCACGTTCATGTCGGCTTCATATTCGACGGAAAACATCTGCGTGTACGGTCGATCACCGGGTCTGTCCTGGCGTACGACTTCGACCTTGAACGTCTTGATCGTTTCGTTGTATGCGTCTTTGATCATGGTTTTTCTGTAGTGGAACCGGCGTCTTCGTTAACAGATTGAGTCTTGGCTGGAAGCGTGCTGCAGCCGGCCCGCACCTTCGCGACCTGCCGTTCTTCGTTTCCAGACACTTTCGATCATTTCTGCCCCGACCAGACCATACAGTCTTGGCCGCGGCGGGAGAATGGAAGTATCAACATCTTCATAAGTCAGATCGGGGTGAGTCCCATTCCAGGTTGCGATAGTCGATTTTAGCCACTTTCGGTTGTTCTCTTCAAATCGGTCGCACCACGCTTCGGCTTCGACCCGTCTTCCCTCGTCGTCATGAGATTCCAGAGGCGGCATGGAGAACGCCGGCTTGAAATGGGCTCCACGGCATTCGTCACGCTGCAAAGCACCTTTGACGATCGACTTGGCCAATGGAAACATGTCCTCCAGAGCTTTCGCAAAAACAATGTTCTGGTTGGTCCACGATCCGGTGTCGGACATCCCGCAATTGAGCACGCGATCGTGCAACTCGCTGACTTTGTCGTAAGCCGCCTGCAATTGCTCGTTCCTTCGAACCACTGTCGCCGCTTTGGTCATCACGTCGCCAAGTTCACGATGAATCAGGTACGGGTTCTCTGTCGCCGATTTTCGGGCGAGCATTGAATCATGCCGTTTTTGCTGAGCTGCGACTGCACCGGAAAAAACCGACGCGCTGACGTCCTTGACCGAGCCATGCGGGCCGTTTTGAATCAGCGTCTGCAAACCGGGAGCGAGAAACAGCCCTGAGAAAATGCAACTCAACAGCGAATTTGCACCCAGCCGATTCGCTCCGTGATAGTGGTAATCACATTCGCCGATCGCATACAGGTTGGGAATGTTGGTTACCTGATTCACAGGGCTGGCCGGACGCAAACCACCAGCGGGAGTCCGCTCGTAGTTGGCCCACAAACCGCCCATGGAATAATGTACGGCCGGGAAAATTTTCATCGGGACTTCGCGCGGATCGACTCCCTGAAATTTTTGATAAATATCGAGAATCCCGCCCAGCTTTCGATCCAGTTCGGCTTTGGGAATATGCGTCAAATCGAGATAGACACTCAGCCGGTCCCGTTCGACACTCAGGTTTTCATTGACGCAAATGTCAAAGATTTCGCGAGTTGCGATATCGCGTGGGACAAGGTTGCCGTACTTCGGATAACGCTCCTCAAGAAAATAGAATCGCTCGGCTTGAGGGATAGTTTTCGCCGCCCGGGGATCCTGCGGAGTTCGCGGCACCCACACCCGCCCCCCTTCACCCCGGGCTGATTCGCTCATCAGCCGTAATTTGTCAGCCCCTGGAATCGCCGTCGGATGAACCTGGATAAATTCGGCGTTGGCATATTTGGCACCAGCCTGCATGCAGCGACTGGCCGCGCTGCCGGTGCACATCATCGACATCGTCGAGCGACCATAGACCAGGCCCGGCCCGCCCGATGCGATTACAACCGCTTCACCCGGAAACGAGCGGATTTCCATCGAAGCCAGATTCTGGGTAACGATCCCGCGACAGACTCCGGAATCGTCAAGGATCGGTCCAAGGAAATCCCAGTACTCAAACTTGCGGACTTTGCCTTCCGATTCCCAGCGACGAACCTGTTCATCGAGTGCATACAAAAGTTGCTGTCCCGTCGTCGCACCGGAAAACGCCGTTCGTTTGTAAAGCGTTCCACCGAACCGGCGACGATCGATGTAACCCTCGGTCGTCCGATTGAATGGAACCGCTAACCGATCCATCAACTCGATGACTTTCGGAGCCCAATCGGTCATTTCCCTGACTGGTGGCTGGTGCTGTAGAAAGTCGCCACCATAAATCGTGTCGTCGAAATGTTTCCACTCGGAATCACCCAACTGTCGGGTTTGATCGTTACAGCTGTTGATCCCTCCTTGGGCGCAAACGCTGTGACTTCGTTTTACCGGAACGAGACTGACCAAATCGACCGAAATTCCCAGCTCACACAACTTCATGGTGCAAGCCAAACCGGCTAGTCCGCCTCCGACCACAACTACACGACTGTTGGCCATCTTCTATTTATCCAGTCTGTTTGGAATTCATTCTCAAAACAAATCGGTACCAGCAAAACCGTATTGGTTTCTGCACGATTCACGGGCGGCGTGTGGCACAATTGCCAAACTGGCGTTTAATCGTGCGGGACACCGCGCAAATCCAGTTTGTGCTCGTCGGCCGTAATGCTGCCACTCTCGACTCGCGGTTTATACATTTCGTTTTCACGCTTGCGAGCCTGATCCGCATCGATCGACCAAAATCCGTACAAAGCACTCATGCCAATTAGCCCGATCACGACACCAAGCCCCAGACACGCGTTGCTGGCCAGCTTCTGGGCTCGTGGCGTAACCCACACCCCCCACGTAATTCCCATGGTCCAAAGTCCATTCGAAAAATGGAAAACACAAGCCAATACACCAATCGTGTAGGCACCCAAAACAATCGGATTTTGCAAGGCTCTCGCTGCGGTCGAAGCGGCGTTGTACGGTCGAAACTGGGCCAGACCCACTGCGTCCGCAATTCCTTCCCGGAACCAGTCGGCATGAATTAACCCGTTCAGGTGCATCACATGCCAAAAGATAAAAAAGAATGCGATCATGCCGGAGATGCGTTGCCAGGTATACCGGTAATTCGCCACCGTTGGATAACGTGAAATGTTGCTTTTGCCTGCGTAGATAAAAACAAATCCAAACAGCGCGTGAAACAAAATCGGTATATAGATGAAGATCCATTCCACAGCCGGCAGCAGATTGCCAAGCGAATGAATCAGATAGACGACATTTTGAAACGACTCGACACCATTCAATATCGACGCGTTGGCTGTCAGGTGGATAACCATATACGCACCAACGGGAATCAGCCCGCACAGCGAATGGACTCGCCGAATCAGGAACTCGTTTTTGGCGTACCAGGAAAGGCCCGTATCACTCGCGACCTGAGTCAATGAACTACTCCGTTAAAATCTTTTTCAAAGCCAAAAGGACGCTGCTACGCAACGATTTTAAATCGAACACCCTGTTCTTAACAGTCGGCCTTGCTCGTCTTCGTAAAGCCCGACACAACGACCAGACGATTAACCAGGGGCTGCGACAATTCATCGCCAAAAAGAAGTCAGCTCGCCTCGGGAGCAAGTACCAGTTCCGGACCGACGAGATTTTCTGCATCCGGAGAGAGCTCTGCCAAATAGCCTCCGGCACGCAGTTCACCCAATCGACGGGCGTGGTCAGGATGCGTTCCAATCCGCGAAGTCAGTATTAGTTCATCTGCCGAATAAAGCCGGACCAATCGCCGACCAGCAATCGACAGCTGAAACTGGGCCCGGCGCCGACTCCGATCCCAAAACACTTCGCGAACCATCGCAATCAGCGGGCGATTCTTTCCCATCCGCGATTGGACTTCCACAAATTCGCCCAGACTAAAGGCCGGTTCATCCAGCTCGGTCCACATCGAAGGCCGCGCCCGAAACGAAAGTCGCCCGTACTGATACAGATTCCATCCGTCGGCATCACCCGCGCAGGAAAAAATTCGTTTGCCTGGAATCAGGTGCTCGGCCACGAACAAATCATCTTCGTGAATCCACGACTGCCCTGGAACCGGCCACCACAGGAAACATCCAAACCGCGGCGGTGGACGTAGAGTGGAAACAGGAATCCGGATATCCATCATGATTGTCAAACCCTCGCATCGAAAACCGAAGCGGGTTTTCGCAGCATCGACTTACAACTTCCCAAGCATGGCACACAGGTCAGCCGTTCGGCAGCTGTAACCCCACTCATTGTCGTACCAGGATACGACTTTAACCAGTTTCCCCTTGTCGCCGAGGACCTGCGTAAAGTCGGCGGCGAAAATGCTGCTGTGCGGGTTGTCGATAATGTCCGAAGAAACGATCGGGTCTTCGGTGTATTCCAAAATGCCCTTCATCGGACCATCGGCCGCAGCCTTCATCGCCGCGTTGATCGTTTCGACAGTCGCTTCTTTGGTCAAATTGCAGGTCAGATCGACAACGCTGCCAGTCGGTACGGGAACCCGCAACGCGATTCCGGTCAATTTGCCTTTCAACGATGGAATCACCAACGCCACAGCCTTCGCCGCACCCGTCGTCGTCGGAATGATGTTCAATGCAGCTGCACGCGCCCGGTACGGGTCCTGATGCGGAAGGTCCAGAATACTCTGGTCGTTTGTATAAGCATGAACGGTCGTCATCAGTCCCGACTCGATCCCAAAAGTATCGTGCAGGACTTTGGCTACCGGTGCCAGACAGTTGGTTGTACAACTGGCGTTGGAGATGCACTTCATATCGGCCGTCAATTGGTCATCGTTCACACCCATGACCAATGTCAAATCAGCGCCATCTTTGGCTGGAGCACTCAAGACCACCCGTTTGGCACCAGCGGCCAGGTGCGAATCGTAACCGGCTTTGCCACCTGCTGCGCGAGCCGTGAACACTCCCGTGCTCTCGATCACGACGTCAACTTTCAGGTCTTTCCAGGGCAGCTTCGACGGGTCGCGTTCTTCAAAGACCCGGATCTTCTCACCGTTCACGATCAGGTTTTCGCTGTCCGACGACACGGTTCCCGGAAATCGGCCGTGCACGCTGTCGTATTTCAACAACGTCGCCAGCATTTTGTTGTCGGTCAGGTCGTTGACTGCAACAACTTCGAATTCGTTCGACCGTTCCATCAAATTGCGAAAGGTCAACCGGCCAATACGTCCAAATCCGTTAATTGCGATCCGTAGTACCACTGCCAAATCTCCAGGCAAAAAAGGTTATCATCTTGTCCAAACGGGTCCGGCCCGCCGACTCAAAAAAACTATCAGAATCCTGGCCAATCGAACAGGTACAGGCCCACCCGGCAGGCAAACTGCATGAACAATAACGATGGTGTCGAACCCGGCAACGCCGCTTACATGCGTGAGCCCGCCATCGGTCGAATGCATGCCCGACACACAGGCCGCGATCCGTTGGCCATCGCTGACATTCAGTTCGTGCTGTCACAATTGGCTGACAAGAAACCGGGCTGGATCGCCGATTTTGGATGTGGCACGGGTCGGACGTTTTCCGACTTGGGTCGCGCTGGCTGGAAAGTCATCGGTGTCGATATGTCCCGGCCAATGCTCGATGCGGCGCAACGACAAAAAACCGATAACACAGACTTCGACGGGGCAATTCATCCACCCGTTTTAATCCAGTCGTCGCTGACGAATCTTGCCGGATTCCAACCCGGCTCACTGGATGCGGCAATTTGCCTGTACAGCACACTCGGCATGATTCGGGGCTGCAGGAACCGGCACAAGTTTTTGAAAGCCGCCCACGAAACCGTTCGCGACGGTGGAACATTCATTGTCCACGCACACAACGTCTGGATTCAACGAAAATTCCCCGGCGGAAAACGATGGCTGGCTACCAGCCTGCTTCGTTCGCTCGTTTCCAAATGCGAATTTGGCGACCGTTGGGCCAATGCCTATGGCGTAAACGGATTGTTCATCCACAGTTTTCGCTTTGGCGAGTTAATTCGGGACCTGTCGGACGCCGGGTGGAAAACCGAAATCTGCCTTGTCCACGACACTCCCAAATCAGCAGACGATTCCCCGAACCAGAAACCGGTGGCTGCAGTTTCGCGCCGCGAAAAAGCAAACGCCCTCGGCTGGATCATCGCCTGTCGAAAAACATGACCCGCCATATCGAGGCTTTGGCTTTCAGCCGAAGCTCTAGATCCGCATGACCGAGCGCTGTTTCTCAATCGCTTCAAGTTTATACAATTTGCCTTTGCCACTGCCAGGGCATTCCTTGCAAGTCTCTTTCCATTTTTCCGGAGTTCGCAAATTGGAATCCCAGAATGGCCACGTTTTGCATTGCCGCGGTCGGGCATGATAAACCGTGCACTTGCGGGCTTCGTTATCGAAGAAAACACAGTCCCCGTTGGGGAATTCTTTCAGGCTTTTTCGAATTCCGATTTTTCGAATGTAGTTGTCTTCAAAAGTCTCCACGTCCATGCCAACTTCTTTGGCCAGGCCCTCGATCTCTTCGGCATTGACCCAAACATACCCCGCCCCGCCGGTACAGCAATCACCGCACTGGCTGCAAGTAAATTTCAATCCGTCAGCGTACCAGGGTTTCGTTTCGGACATGGAGCAATTTCCTTGAATATCTTTTCAGAGCCAGTTTCGTTTAACCGTCAGCCGAAGGCGTACGCTTGAGTGCTACGCGTACGCCTTCGGCTGACGGTTAAACGATCAATTGCAAAACCCAATCATCGCTCCGTCCTGCATGAGTTTGGATGTTTTCGTTCAATCCGATTCAACAATTTCGGCAAGGGCCGATGCCAACGAGTCGATTTGTTCCAAAGTGTTGTACCATCCCGGGCTAATTCGTAAAGTCGCCCGGGGTGAACCGGTTTCTTGTTCCTGATTTGCCAGTGGGGCGCAATGAAGTCCGGCCCGAACCTCGATTCCGAACGACGAATCAAGTATGAAGGCGACTTCATGAACATTCTGGCGTTCGAAGGTCAGGCTGCATATCGCGACCCTGCTACAATCCGAAACGCCATGCAATCTTGCTTCATCGATTGCTCGCAGCCGCTGAACCAGCAGATTGCGCAATTCGATCTCATGCCGATGGATTTGGGGCACACCGGTTTTTCTGACGAAATCCAGTCCCGCTGACAAACCAGCAATGCCTCCGACATCCAGGTTGCCGGACTCCAATCGATGCGGCAATTGATCGGGCTGGTACTCTGACTCGCTGTTCAAACCGGTTCCACCCTGGCGAACTGGTCGAATTTCATCGATGGCCTTGTTTCGCAAAACCAGCACACCCGTTCCGAGCGGTCCGAACATCCCTTTGTGTCCCGCCGCCGCCAGCAAATCCCAGTCGGCACTTCCAAAAACAAACGGAAATTTTCCTAGCGTTTGGCTGGCATCCACCAGCAGACGAACCGATTCATTGATTCGGCACATCCGTCCAATGGCCGAAATATCCTGAGCAACTCCCGTCACGTTGCTCGCATGATTGACGCAAACCAGCCGCGTATTGGACTGAATCCGCTCACCAACCTTCCGTGGATCGATTTGTCCATTTGCGTCTGGCCAGACGATATCCAGTTTGACACCAATCGAATCCCGCGCTGCGTAGAGTGGACGAAGAACAGAATTGTGCTCCAACGCAGTCGTTACGACATGGTCCCCCGGCCGAAGCATGCCATGGATCGCCATGTTTAATGCATCCGTTCCGTTGTGGGCAAACACCGCCGCCGCATTCGAATCGACTTCGGCCAACTGCAAGACTTGCTCACGACAACGACTCACGATCGATTCGGCTTGAATCGCACCAGAATAACCACCTCTTCCGGCCGCCCGGCCGCAGTCGCGATAGTACGCCACAATCGCATCGATCACTTCCGGCGGCTTGGGCCAGCTGGTCGCGGCGTTGTCGAAATGGATGGAAGGAGTGGGCACAGGAAAACAGTTTGAAAGAAGTGAGAACCTAAATTGAACGTGCCAGCCAAAGCAGCACAGTGGTCTCCACTGTGATTCTCGGTGGAGGACCACCGAGCTACTCATTACCCGCCGATTTGATACATGGCCCGCACCGGCGGAGCGAATCCTGGCTGATCGATTCCATGCCCCAGTTTTTTTGCGGAAACGGATTCGGAAAATGCTTGATAAATTGCAGCGTCTCCCGAATCACTTCGCAACAGTGATCGGATGTTGGTCTCTTCCATCGAGAACAGACAATTTCGCAACTGCCCTTCAGCGGTCAAACGCAAACGATTGCAGCTGGAACAGAACGGTTCGCTAACGGAATTGATGAAGCCGATTTTCGCCTCGCTGCCGGCAAACGAAAAATCCGTCGCCGGTTGATGCGGATCAGTTGATGAATCGGTACCGAGCGGCCCAAAATGCTCTTCAATTTTCTTTCGAACCTTCGCACCCGTCAAAACCTGGTCGGCTTTCCATCCGCCGTCCGCATCCAGTGGCATAAATTCAATGAATCGCAAATGCAGCGTTGAGTCCCTGCAAAACGTGGCAAGCGGAACTATGTCGGGTTCCGTCAGGCCTGCTATCGATACTGCGTTAATGCGGATGTTTTCAAATCCGGCTTCTTGTGCAGCCCTGATCCCTTCCAGAACCTGATCCAGTTCGTCCCGCCGCGTGATCCTTTGAAATATTTCGGGGCGAATCGAGTCAAGGCTAATATTCAGCCGGTCCAACCCCGCCTTTTTCAACGCAACCGCTTCCCGCCGCAACAACGTGCCGTTGGTCGTCATCGCCAAGTCAGTAATCGCCGGGATTTCCCGCAACATCCCAACCAACCGCCAGACTTCTTTTCTGACGAGCGGTTCGCCACCCGTAATTCGGATCTGATCGACACCTGCCTCCGACACGACCCTGACCACCCGCGTGATCTCTTCAAACGACAGCAATTCATTCCGCGGCAAGAACTGAATCGGACCATCGGGCATGCAATAGAAACAGCGAATGTTGCAGCGATCGGTTACGCTGATCCGCAACGAATTGTGCCGACGGCCATACCGGTCGATCATCGGAGACCGAACAGCCGAAGTCTTTCTTTCAATATTGTTTGTTTCCGATTTCATTTCACACCGAACTTCCAGGATTGACCGTGACCGGTTTCATTCCAGGTGAGACCCATTTCGCGGTCCCGTCGTTCGCAAAATCCTTTTTCCAGACAGGTACACGGGACTTGATTGCGTCCATCATCCACTTCGCGCCATCAAACGCGGCCGCGCGATGCGGTGAAGCAACGGCAATCGCGATACTTGTTTCTCCTGGATTCACCCGGCCAGTCCGGTGAGCCACCGCGACTTGCCGGCAATCGAACAACTCGCAAACTTCATCACAAATCAGTCCCAACTCCCGTCGGGCCATCGGGTCATAACTTTCATACTCCAGCCACAGCGTTTCCTGGTCACCGGTAAACTGCCGAGCCGAGCCTGTAAACAATACCGTTGCGCCACAATCCGTTCGGGAAACGTGTGACAACAACGCCGCACAATCCAGTGGCCCGTCCACGATTTCAATCAGGTGCTCGCTTGACTTCATGCTCAGCCTCCACTGACCGGCGGAATCAAGCCGACTTCGGCACCGTGATATAGCGCCCGGTCATCCTTCGAATACTCGCGATCGACCGAAACATTGCAACGCGACATGAGCGAAACCAGAGCCGGATGCTGCTCGACCAGTGTCTGACGCAAATCGCCAACGCAGGCCGAATCGTCCAGCTGCAGTTCCAGCGCCCCGGTTCCAATCGCATCGCGCGCGGCGGCAAACAGCAAAACCTTAACAATCATGAAAGTCGCAAATCTCCACTGCGTCGATGAAACATGTCTTCCAGTTCCGGCATCAACCCGTAGGCCAGTGCCATGATCTTGACCGGATGAATCGTCGGCTTGGTCGTTCCCTGCTCCATCTGAATCCGGCAAGTCGTACACTCGGTCGAACCGGCCACGATATCCGGCGAACGGACCGCGTTGATCAAACCCAGGCCGATCCTCAAGCTTTTCAGCCAGTTCTTTCGCTTCAGCCCAAACGTTCCGGCCATCCCCGAACAACCTTGTTCAATTGTTGTCACCTGGATGCCTGGAATCAAACGTAACAGATTGACACCGGGAACGCCGACTTGCAGCGCTTTTTGGTGGCAAGGCAAATGATAACCGACACTGGCGTTTACCGGCCGAAAATCGAGTTCCAGCTTGCCCGACAAGTGCATTTTCCACAAATAGTCGCAGGCATCGTAAACCCGCTTGCCAACCAGTGCCGCATCGGGATCGTCCAGCAGATTCACATATTCGCGGGTCAGTGCCAACGCCGCCGACGGCTCGGTCGTGATCACGTCATAGCCCAACCGCACATATTCCGCCAACAGTTCAACGTTGCGAGTCGCCAGTTGCCGGGCCCGGGCCAACACGCCGTCGGAGATCAGCGACATTCCCGACACCGTCTGGTTTTGCGGCACGACAACTTCGACGCCGTTGTGCTGGAGAATTTTTACCAGCGCCTGGCCAAGTTCGAGATCGTTCCAGTTCACAAACGCATCGACAAAGAAAACCACTTTCGGTTCGCTCTGCCCTCGCGTCCGATGAAGTTTCTGCCGCGTCGCCCAACTGATAAAGCTCCGTTTCGAAAATCGTGGCAGTTTCCTTCCTTGTGCGATTCCAGCAAATCGGTCGAGCAACCAGCGGCTGAACCGGTTACTGATCAACAGGTTGGTGATTCCAGGAACCTGCCCGGCAATCCAGTAAAGCAAATCCAGCCGGCTGAGCAACCAGTCATTCAGCTTCAATCCGTTCACCGCAACGTGCTGGGCCTTGGCTTCGACCATCAGCTTCGGAATGTCGACGCTGGCCGGACACTCCAGCCGACATTGGTGACAATTGAAACAAAGGTCCGCGATTTCCCGAAAGCTGTCTTGCGTAACCGACTCGGCCGCAATCCGCCCCGTCAACAGTCCCCGCATCAGATTCGCCTTGGCCCGCGGCGAAGCCTCCTCGCGTGGACCAATGCGATAGACCGGACACATTCTTTCGTCAGGCGATGTCGTTCGGCAGCGGGCACAGCCGTTGCAATTTCGCGATGCCAGCAGCATGCCGTCATCGTTACCCCAATTCAATTCCGGCTGGATGATCGGCAAAGAGGCGGATTTGTTTTCAGCTGGCACGTCACCGTTTGCGGAAGCGGTTTGCAGGCTCTGGTTCGCGCGCATCTGGCCTGTCAGTTCCAGCTGCGGCTGGTCGACAATCTTTCCCGGATTGAACAAGTGCTGCGGATCGAAAATGTTTTTGACTTCGATGAACGAGTTGTAAAGCGAACTGTATTGCCGCCGCAGCAACCAGGTCCGGCTAAGCCCGTCACCATAGGCACCACTGATCGTTCCACCCATTTCGATCACCAGGTCCGCCAGCGCCGTTGCCAATCGCGACATCACACGCTGGTCGTCCGCACTGGCCGGGTCGAGGAACGGGTAAACCTGTACCGCTCCCTGCGGGACATGGACAAAAGTTGCTGCAGTTACTTCGTTCTGGTTCAGAATCCGGTGCAATCCCTGAAAAAACAGGGGCAATTTGGCCGGTGCTACCGCAAAATCTTCCACGAACGGAACGGCGCGGCGGGACCCTTGCAGCTGGTACAGTGTCGGCACAATTCGCCGGGCCAATCGCCAAAAACGGTTGCGCTCGTCGGTTTGTGTCGCCGCCCGAACGGCGAACGCACCCTTGCGGCGGCGAGTCGATTTTGCGGCCAGCTGTTCCATCGCATTTCGCAATTCCGGTTCGCTTTCCCGTTGCAATTCAATCAGCAACATCGCTTCGGCCGCACCGGGAATCAGATCGGCACATTCGGGAAACGACTCGCGGGCCAACGTCAACAGCCGGCGGTCGAGCAAGTCGCACGCCGCGATGTCTCCGGCAATCAACTCGATCCCCAACCGGACCGCCGCGTCATAGCTTTCGAAAAACAGCAGTGTCACTCCGCGATACTGCGGTACCGGATCGGTCATCAAGGTCGCTTCGGTAATCAGCGCCAAAGTCCCTTCGCTGCCAACCAGCAACCGCGTCAGGTCGAGCGTTCCCGAATCGTGTTTCAAGTCGAACAGGTTGTAGCCCGCCTGGTTGATTTCGGTCTGCGGTCTGCCTTGTTTGATCTGCGTTTCCTGGCCCGCCAGCAGTTGCAGCATCCGCGACTGGATGGTGTATCGCGTCTCGCTCGCGGTTTCCGGAGATGACGATTGATGCCTTGCCGAGTTGATCCGGACGATTTCGCCGCTCCCCAGAACCAATTGCAACGAGACAACCTTGTCGCGCGGGTCGCCGTACTTTTTCCAGTGGCTGCCGGACTGGTTCAGCGACAGAATTCCGCCAAGCGTTGCGATCGAACGGGTCGCCGGATCGGGCGCAAAGAAACGTCCGTGCCGATTCAGTTCGCGGTTAAGATTGGCCAGCACGACTCCAGGTTGGACCCGCACCGAGTCCCGGTCGATCGAGATCACCCGCCGCATGCTCCAGGAAAAATCAATCACCAGCCCCGGCCCAACCGTCCCGCCAATCACATTCGATCCACTCCCGCGAGGATGGAGCGTGATCTGGTTTTCGCTGGCGTATTTGACGATCTTCACAACGTCGTCGATGCCAGCCGGGCGCACGACCCCCAATGGGCAGATTTCGTGGATACTCGCGTCACTGGAGAAAAGCTGCAATCGCAGCGGATCGCAATGGATTTCCCCATCGATCATCCCCCCAAGATCAGCAGCAACTCGAGCCCGTTCCGGATCCATAAATCAGCCAGTTTAGGTAGTCCGCCAAACTGGGGCACCGCCCCATTCCGACCCTTCTGTTCAGTCCAACACTCCAAATTGGTGTCAATCAACCTGAACCCACCAGCCTATCCGCAATCCAGCTACAGCCAATAGTGGAATCCAGCTACAGCCAATAGTGGCCCACACGCCCACCAAACCCTGCCCAGCCGCCAGCAAATCGGGCTCCTTGCACAAAGAATTTGAGTTTCCGCTCTGTTTGGTCCAGTGTTAACCCAACCCCCGCACCAAGATGATTCCAAACAAAAGAACTGTTGATAAAACTCTTTGTCTTGCAACGGTCGCTTCTTTTGCGGAGTATTGTCACCGACCCCCGTTAATGGCGGAAGGACCAAGTGACATGACAATTACCAAATGTTTCCCCGAGTTTGCGTCTGCAAACTCTTGAATCGTCATTTTGTTATCAACCCGTGGTTCTGTTTCACCGCTTGCGAAAATAACTCGCGGATCGCAAGAATTAATTACGCCAGAATATTCAAATGCGTGTGATCGTTGAAAGTCGTAACCATTCATGCGTTGAACAAAGTTGACGAATTGATTTTGGGTTAGTTGGACCCTGGGTGTCAAGCTGCTTTTTTGTCGGGAATTGGGCGAAGCGTGGAACAATTATCTCAAATGTTCGCGGCAAAAAAATGCAGAATGAACATTTGGAACAAACGTTCTACGATCCGACGAGAGCTTTGCGGGCGCCAAAGAAAGTATCCCCGGGAGGACTCGAACCTCCAACCTTCGGCTTCGGAGGCCGACATTGTATCCAATTCAACTACGGGGACGGACATACGGAATATGACGGATTCAGGACCGGAATGCAACTTGCAAGTTCGGTTCGCGGTTTCAACCGGCAGATGGTTCTCTCTCGTTGACACTTCGGGTTATGAAAGCGAAGAGATTTTCTGAACAGATCGGAAGGGGGAGGGGGAGTTCAAAGTTCATTTTGCAGTTTTGCCTTGACGTTACTGGAAGTTGCCAATCCGCCCCCAACTCAGGGATCTTTAGCAAGATTCACTTCCCTAAAATCGAGCGGTAACATTGCACTTCGCCAACTGTGGCCCTCCAATTATTTGCCGCCGATTGGGCTGCCCGGTGGGGCGGGGTGCTTCGCTGGTGGGGTGGCGGTGCTGTGGGGGCGATCGCGAAACCGTTTGATTTCCGACTGCATCAATGCGGCGAAGTTGCTTTCTTCGACATGCTCCGAAGCAATCGCACCGTCAATCTGCCGCTGAACTCTGTACAAGCCGGCTTCGGCGGCGGCACGGGCTGCCGTTGAAGCGGCTGGATGATCGGCTAATTTCATCAGATGATCCGTCAAACTTTGTCGAACAACGTGACTAATCTTGATGAGACGGTTGTCCGTTTCCCTCGAGCCCCAAGCGGTTGCGACCAGCACGTCGAACATGCCAGACAGACTGGTCTCATTGTCGGATTGCATCGCCAACCTGGATACGCGTTCCACCTGGAGCAAATTGCCGATGGTTATGTCGGCGGCGACGCGGGCTGCACCCAATGAATCAAAAATGGGTGAGGTCTGGCCGGAGAACAACTCGATGTCGCGATAGGAGGAGTAGGGCTGGGGCGAAATCCGTTTCAGCAGCTCATCGGGAATCGCCAGCTCACTCGGCTGAAGCGTAACGAGCAGTGCCCTTAGGGCCGCATTCTGTTCCCCGGCCGGGACGGGACGAATCGCAACCTGGCCATCGCCTTTCACGGCGTAACTGTAATACGCTCCTCCGATCAATTTCGCCGTCGCATCCACTTGATACCGATGTAGCAGGTAAACCGGAACCAGCAAATCTCCCAGCGACGCAACCGTCTCTCCGTCCCGCAAATGTTGTTCGCCAAGCTGCTTCAGCGCCAGCCGTCGAACCACCATCAGGTGATTCAGTTCGTCGACAGGATTCGTTCCGTTGTCCCACAAGTTGGAAAGCGGGTGAGCGGCACCGACCGGGCGCGAATCAGCATCGGAAATGTACAAATAGTTGGCGGCGATCGCTTGCTGGACCAAACGCTCCAGCTCTTCCTGCTCGTTCGTTTCGGAAGAAAACTGCGCGTAGGCAAACTGAACCGACCACTTGTCCCAGACGCCGATCCCGACTCCGTAGGCATCCGACAAATCCAGCCGATTCCCTTCAGCGATTTTTATTCGCGGTGCGGGATAGTCCATTACCGAAGCCCGGTCTGCATAAGTGCTGGCCGCAAAATTGTGGGCAAACCCCAACGTGTGACCGACTTCATGCGCCGAGAGCTGCCGGATTCGTGCCAGCGCTACGGCAGTCGAATCGTTTTCCCGGGACAACCCGGCCAAAGTGGTGTCTTCGATGATTCCTGCGACGCCGCAGCAATTACAGGCACGCTTTCCGGCCGGGGGTGTCAGGCTGTTTAAAATCATCTGGTCCTGGCGCACACGCAACGAACCCAGCGACACATGCCCCTTGATGATTTCACCCGTTCGCGGATCGACGACCGAACCTCCGTAGGACCAGCCACGGGTACTGCGATGAACCCACTGGATCACGTTGTATCGTACATCCATCGGGTCGGCATCGTCGGGTAATACGCGAACCTGAAATGCGTTTTTGAAACCGGCGGATTCAAAGGCTTCGTTCCACCAGCTTGCACCTTCGATCAAGGCGTCGCGAATCGGCTGTGGTGCTCCTGAATCAACGTAGTAGATGATCGGTTCGACCGGCTCCGAAAGAGCTGCGGAGGAATCTTTTTTCTGCAGCCTGTGACGCATGATCCATCGCTTTTGCAGTGGCTCCGCAATCGGCGACGAGTAATCGGCAAAGCTCACGAAAATGGATGGACAGCGCGGATCGTGAACGCGCGGGTGATAGTTGTCATCGGGCAATTCGACGAACGACAAGTGTTGGCGAAGCGTTATCGACCTGGGAGCCGTCGCAACATCGCGGACAAGCGGTCCCGGCTGGTCACCGGCAAAAGTCAGCATCGATTCCAGTTCAGTGTTTTTGGGAAAGGCCTTGCTTCGTTCCAGGAATACAGCACTACGCTCCGGATCGATTTTGTAATCTCCTTGCTCCGATCGTTTCAAAGTCGCAGCGACGTCGTGCATGTCCTGCAACATCAGTCCGGTCACATCAACAAGAACGATTCCATCGGTTTCCGCACCGATTTGACCGCCCCACAAAACTGATGGGGCAAATGATTCGTTGACGGCCCGCCGTTCGTTTTCGTCTGGCGAGAGAGCACGATATTTGAGATTTTTCGCGATCAGCAAAACCTTGGGGCCGACTCGTTCAAAACGGCAAACATGTTCTTGTCCCAATTGGCCGCGATCGAGTCCGATCGGGTTGGAGCCCAAACCGGTGCTGAGCGAATGAACGAACAGAAATTCCCGGTTCCAGGCAGAAATTTCCAGCCAGACTTTCCCGCCCTTTTCGTCCCAAAAAAAGGACTGAAAACCTTCGAACTTCTGCCACTCCGAAGATTTTTCCTGAATCGTGGGAATCTTTTTTGGTTCGTCTTCGGCCTGTTTGGTTTCCTGATTGCCGGGTTGGTCGGGTTCTTGACCGCGAGCCGTCAGGGCGACCGACAGCAAATGTAACATCATCACCAACGCGACCAGTCGAATGACTGGAATCCGGCAATTACTCTGCTTCATCATCAAGATCCCCTGTCCTGCCTGTTACGTTGCGAATCTTTGGTGTCTGCAGCCCCGCAAAAAATCCGATTCGGCTTCTACCGCGCGACAAAAACCATGGTCATTACGAATCCGGCGCAGCAAAGCAGCAGGCCGACGATCGCCAATGTCGATCGCGTCGAAAACATTCCCCAGACGGCGAAGGCGATTCCAAGCATCGCATTGAGCACCGCGAGACCCGTGAAAAACGAAAAAATGATTGACCACACGCCGAGGAACACAGCGGTGACGGCTCCGGCGACTGCCGTTTCGCGACGAAGCGATTCTTCCGGCCCGTCCGGATCCAGCGGCGTTACGTATTGGAATCCGGTTCCATCAACACCCGCTCCAAAGAAACCCGGCGACAGAAATCTGGTTGATTTCGAATTGTCAGTCTTGTTATCGGATACGATAGATGCGACAGGCAAAACCGCTTCGGTAGCACCATCTTCCGGTCTGGAGTTCGCCAGATCGTCAGGATTGGAGTTCGAGTCGGCCGCTTCCGCCGTCACGAACTCGTCTTCCAGCGGCAAGGGCTGGTCGGCTCCGGAATCAGGTCTGTCGTTCACGCTTGTCTCCGTTCGGTGCCAGTCGGTTCCGGAAGCACCGGTTTACGGGCAAAATGATACTGCTTTGCTTCAGCTTCTGGACGATTTCGCTGGACGACTTTATAACCAGATGCATTGTATTCAGTCACACAGATCCATCACAAGCGCGACCAACACACGCCCGAATCAAAAGTTCTGGCTCGAATTCGCCAACCTAATCTGAAACCAAACCGGGTTGCGGGACCGAATGACCAGATATATTACACGATTCGAAGGCTCGCTGGACGGCACCATCTACGCGGCAGAGCAAATCCAGTCGATGGACAAAGGTCGGCCTTTGTTTGCCCGCTACGATCTGCCGGCGGTTGCAGCGGCAGTCGATCGGGATGCACTTTCCCGTCGCCCCGAAAACATGTGGCGATACCGCGAACTGTTGCCGGTTGGTGACGAGATCGAGCCAGTTTCGCTGTGCGAAGACTTTACGCCGATGATCCAGTGCCCGGGGTTGGGCAAATGGCTGGGGCTCGAACGGGTCACCATCAAAGACGAGTCCCGTTTGCCTGGTCTGAGTTTCAAAGCCCGCGGGCTTTCACTCGCCGTGACGATGGCCAGGCATTTTGGAATATCGCGAATTGCGATGGCTTCAAACGGCAACGCCGGGGGCGCGATGGCCGCCTATGCCGCACGAGCCGGAATCGACAGCGTGATGTTTGTTCCCCAGGACACTCCACGGGCAAATATTGCCGAAGCGATCAACGCCGGATCATTGGTCTGGCGAGCCGACGGGTTGATCGATGATTGCGGAAAGAAAATTCGCCAGGGGCATGATCGCGGTTTGTGGTTCGACATCTCGACGATGAAAGAACCGTATCGGCTGGAAGGGAAAAAGACGATGGGCCTGGAACTGGCCGACCAGCTGGGCTGGAAGCTGCCGGATGTAATTGTGTTTCCGACCGGTGGCGGAACGGCTCTGATCGCGATGTGGAAAGCGTTCCAGGAAATGTGTGAGTTGGGTTGGCTCGAGACTGAAACATTCCCCCGTCTGGTTTCTGTGCAATCAACGGGTTGTCAGCCGCTGGTTCGGGCCTTTCAGTCCGGCGAGCGTTTTGCCACCCGCTACGAAAATGCGCATACGTTGGCGGCCGGCTTGCGGGTTCCTGGCGGGATCGGCGATTTTCTGGTACTGGATGCTGTTCGGGCAAGTGGCGGAGTCGTGATTGCGGGTGAAGAAGAACGAATCTTTGAATGGCAGGCCGAAGTTGGACGTCGCGAAGGAATCATGCTTTGTCCGGAATCAGCGACCTGCATTGGAGCGGTCCAGCAAATGGTGAGTGACGGGCGAATCGCCAAAGACGAACACGTTGTGTTTTTCAACACGGCTGCCGGGCAAAAGTATCTCGATTACCTCGACCTGGAAGTTCCTGGGTTGTGCCTGGAAAAACTCGATTGGGACAACATGACGAATTCTGTTCACGCGGCCAGTCGATTCGGTCGGCAAAGCCAATCGGTTACAACATAGTCCATTTACACGTCGGTTTTTGGGGTATTGGACGAGGCTACGAGTCCCGACCATCGCAACTTCGAGAGGACTCGGTAGCCCCGTCCACTACCAATCACCCGCATTCCTGAAATTCCCTGACGGACACATGGACGACTGGTATCGACTGCCTGGATTCAACCAGCCGATGAGCAGCATGTCGCATCTGGTTGGTGCGATCGTGTTTCTGGTGCTTTCCGTATTGATGATTCGTTCGGCCTGGCGAGACCGGGAGCGATTTTGGTATTGCGGAGTGTTTTCGTTGTCAGCGGTGTTACTTTTGTCGATTAGTGGCGTCTACCACATGTTCGAACCGGGCTTTACCCCCAGCCTGGTTTTATTGCGGATCGATGTAGCGGCGATTTTTGTTTTGATCGCCGGTACATTCACGCCGATTCACGGCATTTTGTTTCAGGGATGGAAACGATGGGGCCTGCTGGTTCCGCTGTGGATGATCGCGATTTCAGGCGTCACGTTGCGGACCGTCTTTTTCAACAGCCTTCCCCATCTTTGGGGCACGGTCATCTTTCTGGCCATGGGCTGGATCGGATTGCTATCGACTTTCCTGGTCTACAAAGACTACGGTATTGCTCCAACGAAACCGTTGATCGCTGGCGGAATCCTCTACACGCTTGGAGCCATTGGCGACGCCATTTGTTGGCCATCGATTATTCCGATGGTCTGGTGTTCGCACGAAACGTTTCACCTGTTCGTTCTGGCCGCGCTCGGTTGCCATTGGAGCCTGGTTGCAAGAATAGCCGAGGAGCGATTGTCCCGGGCTGATCTTCGAATCGAAAAATGTTTGTAGAATGACCTGCAAAACCTGGCTGAAACAGCTGAAATTCCGAAGGAGTCGGTATGATGATTTGGCTCTACGTTCTGGCAAGTCTCTTTTTGCTTTTGATGTTGGTCGGATTGTACGACGTGTTTCAACACAAGCGGGCGATCACCCGCAACTTTCCGCTATTGGGACGCTTTCGGTATTTTCTCGAATCGATTGGCCCGGAGATACGGCAATACATTGTCGCGGACAACAACGAAGAGCGGCCCTTCAATCGCGACCAGCGTTCCTGGATATATGCGTCCAGTAAAAAAGAAAACAATTACGCCGGGTTTGGAACGGACAACGACCTGGAGTTGACGCCGAACTATCTGATCATCAAACACAGTGTCTTTCCAATCACTGCTCCGTTTCCCGGCGAGCCCGGTTACGATCCGACGTACCGGATTCCCTGCGGCAAGATAATGGGTGGCTGGCGACAGCGGCCAAAGGCTTTTCGGCCAAACTCGGTCGTCAATATTTCAGGGATGAGTTTCGGCTCGCTCAGTTCCGTGGCGGTCGAGGCGCTGAACCGTGGCGCAAAACTGTGCGGGTGTTTGCAAAGCACCGGCGAAGGAAGCGTGACGCCGCATCATAATCATGGCGGCGAGCTGATTTGGCAAATCGGGACCGGTTACTTTGGATGTCGCGACGAACATGGGAAATTTTCGATCGAGCGATTGAAAGCAACGCTTCAAAAATACCCCACGGTTCGCGCGATCGAAATCAAGCTGAGCCAGGGAGCCAAACCAGGAGCCGGTGGAATTTTGCCGAAAGAAAAAATCACCCGGGAAATTGCTGATATTCGCGGGATTCCCATGGACCGCGACTGTTGTTCTCCCGCAGCCCATTCGGCTTTTCGGTCGGCCGATCAAATGCTCGATTTCGTCGAGCAGGTGGCGGGCGAGACAGGATTGCCGGTTGGCATCAAGAGCGCAGTCGGGAAAATGGAATTCTGGCACGAACTGGTGCGATTGATGGAACCGGGAAATCGCGGAGTCGATTTTGTCACGATCGACGGCGGCGAGGGCGGCACCGGTGCCGGACCGATTGTGTTTGCTGATCACGTGTCGCTGCCGTTCAAACAGGGATTTGCCAGAGTCTATCGGGCTTTTGCCGACGCCCAGGTCAACAGCCGCGTGGTGTTTATCGGTTCCGGTAAGCTGGGCTTTCCGGAACAGGCCATGTTCGCTTACGCGCTTGGTTGCGACATGATCAACATTGCCCGCGAAGCGATGTTGTCGATCGGATGCATTCAGGCCCAGAAATGCCACACCAATTTCTGTCCATCCGGTGTGGCGACCCAGAATAAGTGGTTGATGCGGGGACTCGACCCGACTCTGAAATCGGCCAGGGCTGGCAACTACATCACGACCCTGCGAAAAGAAATCCTTGCCCTCTGTCACGCTTGCGGACACGAACATCCGGCACTGGTTACTGTCAACGATCTGGAAATCGTTGATGACCGATTCGGAATTTCCACACTGGCCGACCTGTTCAGTTACCACAATGTCAAACAGATGCCCAACGACGAGTACCTGGAACAATTGCATGGCCTGATGACGCACGCAGAATGAAGTACGCGATTTGCTTTGGCGGTGGCGTAATCGATTGGCGGAGCAATCCAATGGCCGGGTGATTTCGAATACCACAGAGGGCCGGGTAGAATACGCCCTTTCGAAAAGCGCACGATTTCCAGGGAGCCCGCGATGCAGTTTTCATTGGCCAAACTTTTTCTGGTCCTGTTGTTCATCGGGCTTTTGTTGGGCGCGACGTTTTCTCTTCCCCAGTCGATTGGCTTGATCATGCTGGTTTTTATTTCTTCGTTTGTCCTGCCCGCATTTGTAATCGTTGGAGTCATCCAAACACGTGGAATTCGGCAGGCGTTTTTTCTGGGAGCACTTTTCACCGGCATTCCACATACCGTTTTCAATACCTACTTGGTGGTTAGCTATGCGATGGGTTCCGGGGCTAGTGGAAAATTTGACAGCCTTGCAGAATTCGCCGACGATTCGAGAGCCGTCCATATCGTTCAGCTATTGGCAATCCTCTTGGGCTGTTTCGGCGGATTGAGTGGCATGGCCGCGTACTGTTTTTTCAGAATGGGGACCAAGGCAAAACTTCCGCTGAGCGAACCGGGGGACCAATAGATCGAAAACCAGGGACGTAGCGGCTCTTCCGGCACGTCCCGGGAAAGTGGTTAGCGTGTAACCGGTGATGGGCATTGAAGTGTGCGTTAGATTAAGGCCGCTTGGATGCGCCAGTCCCGCTCGTTCACGGAGAGGCTGTGAATTTATCGTAACCCGAAGCGTTAGCGAGGTTCATTGCTCCCCCTCGCTAACGCTTCGGGTTATGATTTCGGCGCAAATTCT
>JAYVKA010000283.1:0-4666 GCA_043768885.1 Planctomycetota bacterium | reverse complement strand
CGCGATGACGTGTTCGACGATACTTTGCCACTCAACGGCGCGACCGAACAGTTTCAGATCGATTACATCCAGCGGCATATCAAGGCGACGGGTGGCAACATGACCATCGCCGCCGAACGCCTCGGTCTGCACCGCAGTAACCTCTACCGAAAAATGCGCCAACTCGGCATGGAAACCAGCGGTGAGTAACCCGACAGGTTTTGCCGGCGCGTTCGCTATGCGGGCAGCCAAAAGAAAACCGTTTTGGGCAAGGGCGTAAACCAGCCGACCCGAATCCCGCCGCGCTTCATCACCCGCCCAACCCAGCTGTTGCACGTGTTGAACAGGTGATAACTTCCTCGCGCTTCGAAGAACGCGTCGGACCAGTCGTAGCGTGCGTCGGGAATCAGAACAAAACGGCCCGCATCGTCCCTTGCAAACGTCGAGCTTATCTCATCAACCAGTTCGAGATACTGTTGTTCCGAAACCCGAATCCTTGCACCGTCAGTCCCAATCCAGCTGCTGTCCACCATGACGACATGCATACAAGTGACTGATGGCCAGAGCAGGGCATTGGCGGCAGTGCTGATCTTGAGGTCGCTCCAGTTGGGAGTCTCGATGAAGAACCCTTTGTCACCCCAGCCGATGGCGACATGTGTTGCGTACGACGTGTCCGCCTGAAAACAATCGGCCGGAAACTTTTCTCGCCAGTCGATTCCGGCAGCATCGATCGGCAAGATAATGTCGCTGTGAACCGCATTGGAAATGACCACGATTTCGATTCCGTCCGGATCGTTCTGAAAATCATTGTTGACCGGAATCAGTCCGACCAGACACAACAACAGAAACGCCATGATCAAAAGAGCCAGGTATTTGGAGCCGCGCCAAATCAATCGTCGCAGTCTTCGAACAAGCGAAAGCCTGTTTGGAATGGGCAAGTCAGGCGCACCGGTTTGCGGTTCTGTTTGATTCATGAATCGATGATCGCGTTGTTTGGTTGATAGCGCAAGTGCAGGCCATCGAGAGATCTGCCGATAAGGATAAGGCTGGCAGTTTCTACGGATCAAGCTCGACTTTGGCCCATCGCGAATGGAAACCGCGAGAATACAACGGGGTCTAGCTCGACCGCGCCGAATGACATGGCTCTTTTGAGCCTCCGCCGAAAGCTTGCGGGAGAAGCCCGTACTACTTCGACGACTTTTTCCGTCGCGGATTGGCTTCGATTGTTTTCCGATACAGCTCTTCCAGCCGGTCCGCGACCGCCGGGATATTGTAGTTGGCCGCAAACATCATTGCGTTTCGTCCCATCCGGCGGCGGCGTTTGGTTCGGGCCGCCATGTTCAGCATCCGCCGGGCCATGTCCTGATGATCGTCTGGCTCGAACAACATTCCATTGTGCTCGTGCGAAATCAGCTCAGGCAACCCTTTGGCCCGTGCACCGACGACTGGTAAACCCAACGCCATTGCTTCGAGGATGCTCATCGGCTGGTTTTCCGACTTGCTGGCCGTCACAAAAGTGTCACCCAACAACGGCAATCGGTCCGCGATCAAGCGTTCGTGATCGACGTGTCCGAGAAAATCAACACTGGAACCCAGCGAGAGATTGTTCGCCAAATCTTTCAACGACGGAAGCGACGGCCCGTCACCGATAATGATCAACCGGCTTCGACGACGGCGGTTCTGCACAATCTGAAAAGCCTTCAACACAACATCAATCGACTTCTCGGGACTCAACCTTCCAACGTAAACAAACGACGGGCCAAAAATATTGTGCTTGCTCCGTTCGCGTTTGACCGCTTTCCAGTCGATCGGCGATGAAACTGGAATGCCGTTTGGAATCACAATCGGTTCGTTGCGAATTCCATGCTGCATCAACGATTGCTTGACCGCATTCGATGGACTCGTGACCGCTCCGCAGGAATTATAAAACGTGACCGAGTACCGCCACATCAGTTTTTGCAGCCAGTTCGAAGTCGGCAGGCCAAACGATTTCAAATAACCAGGATCGGCAAAGAATGTATGAAAAGTTCCAACAACCGGTTTCCGCAAAACGCGGCTGGCGAACAACCCTTCCCAGCCACATCCCCATTCTGTATTCAAATGAACAATGTCGGGATTGATTTTTCGCAGGCGAACGAGTGACGAAACAAAGGAAGGGAGCGTCAATCGCAACTGCGGCACGCGTGGAACGGGAATCCCCAGCGGCACACCAAAGACCTGCACACCATTCGGCAGTTCCGACTTGTCGATCCGCTTGCGCGACTTGGGGCAGAAAATCGAAATTTCGTGACCACGCCGTGCCAACTCGGTCGCCTGGTTCAGCACCGAAAACGTAACCCCCGAAGTGAACGGGAGAAAACTGTCTGTAAAGATTGAGACTCGCATGATCACCGGTCTGCGTACAAAGTAGCACGGCGGTTTCCGCCGTGGTTTTCGGTGGAGAACCACCGAGCAACTATTTTGCCAATCCTGAAAATCAAGTTATGACAAGGCACCGCTTGCATTGTGGCTGAAGCAAGCCGGTTTGTCCAAGCAAAAACCACCGTCCCAACCCCTTTTCCACCCGGCATCCACCCCGCATTTGTCAATCCCGGTGGACTACACAGCTTAATCCACCCAATCGAAGATCAAATGCCTTGATTGGAATTCCTGTCGGCCATTCAACGAAAACGACTCGACCAATTTCCGGAGATCCATCATCTGCAACAAAAATGTTCGAGTTTGGCTGACGCATTCACATGCCGACCTTGAGATATGAGTCCCAGCACCAATACGATCTTTACACAAAGCCACAAAGTAACATGGCGGTCTTCGGCTGTAGTTCTGGATGGAGGACCACCGAGCTACTTTGAAAGCGGTGCCTGAGACACTGCGCTTTGACGTGAAAATTTTTCGATCGGGCTGGCATGTAGGTCAGCCTGTCTCCAGGCTGATTTGTTGTTGCGGGTCGCGAAAGATTTGGAAGAGTCGGCGGATAAACCTTGACTGATTCCGGGTTGCAGTTTCTTGGATCAGTCTTTCCGGCTGGGGACAGCCGAAACTACCTGCCGCATCCGCGTCCCATCGTTTGCGGGCAGTGCGCGATAGTAGAACAAGTGTCCCCAATTGTTCATTGGCGATGCAGAACTTGTCGCCTGAACAATTGGGGACAATTGTTCCACCAACTCTGCTGGAATTGATTTATGAGTCGGCAGTTTGGCATGCCTTCGAATTGCGCCGCCGGTTCAGAGCATGAACTCTTTTTTTGAACTGTCCCATTGCGCCACAGCATGAGGCGAGTCTATTCAAAAAGAGGAATCCCCAGTTGTTCCCGTTTGTAGTGAACCGAGCCGCGTGAGATACCGAGATTGCGGGCAAGCTCGGCGTCCGGGATTTTTCCAAGCTGTTCCAGTTCGAGTTCCGACCAGCGATGGGCTGGTTTGGTTGGCGTTTTCCTTTTTCCTGGAATTTTGTGACGGAATCGCCATGCCGTTACGATGGCCGCGGGTATTCCCAGCTCACAGGCGATTTCACAGTCGGGGACTTTGCCGAGTCGCTTGACAATTTCGCGCGTCCAGCGCTTTCGGACTTTTTTCGCCACAAAATTCTCCAACCCTTGCTCCATGCGCTTCTGTGCAACGGATCGACGACCGATACCCAATTGTTTTGCCAACACCCGATCAGGCCTTGTCCCCAACAGTTGCAGTTCCCGCCTGGTCCATTCCCGCACGGGCTTGTGGCTTTCGTGAGCCGGGGCAATCGCCAGGCTCCTTCGTTTCCACGCGACCGAGGTGGCAGGGATTTTCATGCGACTGGCGACCCTGACGTCGGAGAGTCTGCCCAGCCATGACAATTGTTTCTTGCTCCAGGAATGCCGCTTTTCAGCAGTCGAAAGCGCGAACGCTGGAATTCCCAGGACCCTCCGCCGCTGGGTCACACAGGATTTTGATACACCCAACGTTGCTGCGACAGCTTCGTCCGATGCGGTTCCCAGTAGTCTTGTTTGTTGTTGATTCCACTCCAGCCTTTGACCGCTGGTCCTGCGTTGCAGGGAATTGACTTTTTCTGCTTTTCGTTTTTGTCGGTTCATGGGAAGTCGTGAAGACATGCAATGTGTTGAAGGCAGTAGTTCCAGCACCCTTGCCGGCTTTGCGCGGGGATTGACAGCTCGACATGAATTCGACCTGCGCCACTGCAACCAGTTCAGCGCATGTCGATTTCTCCGTCGCCCGTACGTTCGACGTATTCCAGCCCTTCGATCAGGTCGCTTACGGCGTCTTCGTGTTTGCCACACGCTTCGTGATTGAATGACCGACAAAGCTCGCCAATCAGTTGTTCAAGTTCATAATCGGTAATTGTGGTCCACCGAATCGCAACCTGGGGTGACCAACTCGTCAGGATTTTTTCCAGTCGCTCAAACGGAATCCCGTACTTGAGAATCAAGTCGCGTTCCTGGCCAAATTAGTTGGATTTTCATGGGTGTTTACCCGTTTGGTTGCAAAGCCCCCGAATGCGTCAATTGAAGAGTGGGGAATGGAACTGAATTGTTGGTTCCCGAAACCGTATCCTCGACTGACGAGGACGTCCATCGTACCGGGTTGGGGAAATTTTTGCTTCAGTCTGAACCTGCCGGATGCATTTTGCGTATCAGGTGCGAAATCGGTCTTTTCAAAAGACGTATTTCCAGGGTCCAATATCAGGAAATCAG
>JAYVKA010000282.1:0-7142 GCA_043768885.1 Planctomycetota bacterium | reverse complement strand
GATCCCAACATGAAGCGGGTCAGTCCGGTTCGGCCATGAGACGAAATCACAATCAGCTCGGCGTCCTGTTCCGCGGCATAATCTGCAATCGCTCCGCCTGGGTCCCCGAACAGGCCAACGAATTTCAGATTGGCAAATTCGGGGTGCCGTTGACCCAGTCGCTGAAAAGATGCCTTGCTGTGCTGTTCCATCGTTTCTTCCGTCACCATGTCCCACATCACGCCCGGATCGGCGGCGACCGGTATTTGCATAATGTAAACCACATGAACACAGGCTGGATCGGATACCAGTTCCAGCGTTCGGCGCAACGCAACCAGCGCGTGATCAGAAAAATCCCACGGAACAATTGCGGCTTTTCCAGTTAACAGCGACATTGTCGGCCCTAATGATTGAATTGGTTGATATCAATGCAGCATTCTGGCAAATATCGTGCCGAAATCCGAGCGGGTCAAAAACCGGCTGGCCTCCGTTTTGCACAACGTTCGGGAATTCGACAGTAATATCACCCGATGGAGATCCCGAAACGTGTCCACTCCCACTTCAGTTTACGAACGAATTGGTGGTGCCGAGGCAATTAACCGATTCGTCGTCTTATTCTACGAACGGGTGACTGCCGATCCCATGCTCTTGCCGTTTTTCCAAAACACCGACATGGATCGCCAAATGGCGGCTCAAAGCAAGTTCATGACAATGGCCCTCGGTGGGCCTGTTCTGAAAAGTGATTTCGATTTGAACGAAGTCCACCGTGGCCGCGGGATTCGCCGGGAACACCTGACGCGATTCACCGAACACCTCCTGGCCGCGATGTATAGTGCGAATGTGGACCGTGCCGATGCCGATGATGTGGTCTCCCGCGTGGCCACCTGGAGCGCAGAAGTATTGGGGGAGTCTGGCGGAGTCGATGGGTGAGCGGATTGGCCCGTAAAAACGGATGCCGTGCCAGAACCGCACGCTCAAGCAGGTCGTTCAGGCGAAATTCTCTGCAGGTTGTCACTCAAACATCTCAAGGCCAACAAAGTGGATTCCAACTGCCGTTCAAGCCGGCCAAGAGTCTTTAGACGGCATTGTCTGTTGTCGATCATTTTCATTTCGAGAGAGCCTCGTTGAAAAACAGCAACAAAAACTGTTCCGTCAATCGCATCATCAACCTCCGGACCAAGATGGCCGGTTATCGCCAGCGCGAGTGTGGCTTCGGGCGTTCCCTGCAACACCAGTTCAGCCATGTCCTGGGCAACTTGTGTAGACTCGGCGGTATGCCCCTTGATCTTTTCCGGCGACAACCCAAGCCAATCGGTCTTGGTTGCCTCGCGATAGGTCACGGCTGATCCGCACAGGTAACGACTGATTCCAGGCACTCCCCCCATCGTCGCAGCAATCATCCCTGCCGTGCAGCTTTCGGCAAACACAATTTTTTCGGATTGCAAACGATCCAGCTGTTGGGAAATTTCAAGCGCTATCCGCGATAATTCCGACCGAAAATTTGACAGATCAGTTTCCATGAATCCAGAACAGGTTTGACTGGTAACAAGATCGAAAGAAACCCCATTCTGCACTACCAGTTTGTTTTGCGGTACAACAGGATAGTCGTTGGAGGTCTGATTTTCCGCGAAAGATTGGCAGGAGCACATGCGATGAATGCCGAAGCAGCCATTCGATCAATGACGCAGTTTCCGGCTATTTTGTCTGCACTCGTCGAAGGATTGAGCGGCCAGGCGTGGCGGCGCAAGCCCGATTCCGGCAAGTGGTCGATTCTGGAAATTGTCTGCCATTTGCGGGACGAAGAGCGGGAGGACTTTCGCCTGCGGCTTCAATTGACAGTGACCGAACCGGGCACTCCATGGCCACCGATCGATCCGGTCGCGGCAGCGGTCGAAAGAAAATACAATCAGCAGGATCCGCAAACGGTGCTCGACGATTTCCTTCACGAACGAAGAGACTCGTTGACTTGGCTTCATGGCCGGGCGAATATTGACTGGAACATTACCTGCGAACATGCAAAACTTGGCGTCTTTCATGCCGGCGATTTGCTGGCCGCATGGGCCGCCCACGATCTGTTGCACATGCGCCAAATCACCAGGCGATTGTACGAGTCGCTGGCGGCATCCAGTCATCCGTACAAAACGGGATACGCTGGCGACTGGGCCGAGTCGTAAAAAAACCCGGCAACCTGTCAGGTTGCCGGGCCGGAAAAATCAAGGTCGTTGATCGCTCCGCGATCAAATCATCGGAACGCAAAGCGCGTCCAGGCAGTTCGGCCTATCCATCTTTCTTTGCCTTCGAGTCTCCTTGCACACCATCCTTGTCGTGCGCGTGGCCGTCGCCGTCATGATGGTCCTTGCCGTCCTTGTCATGACCGGAATGCTCATGCAGTTCACCCATCATTTCCTTGTGGTACTTGATGGTCTTTTTGGCGTGAGCGTGAATTTGCTTGACGACTTCCGGATCATCCGAAGTAATCAGCTGTACTTCGCCGGCGATGGTCGAAATCTCCTGCATCTTCGCGCCGTTGCCAATCATCGAACCCATCGACTGGCAGAAGGGACAGCCGGTAACTTTTTCACCGGTTTCCATCCGGGCAATGGTTTTCTCCATTCCCTTCTTGGCTTCGGCCATCTTCTCTACGAGCTCTTCAGGCACCACCGAAATCGACATCAAGCCAGTTTCAATGATGTACGTCTCCCATTTGATGTTCATCATCTGATCTTCCATGAACTTGAAGTTCTGGCAGATCTCGCAATTCGCCATGTCGATCCAGGCGGGCTCTTTGGTTTGTGTTTTGTCACCTTCCTGCTGGGCGACGACGCTGGTCAACGAAAGCAATGTGGTCGCCAACGCGAGTGCAATGGTCTTTTTCATCGAGCGGTTCCTTTTCTGACGGGATTGGAAACTTACAATTCGCTGATTGTACCTTTCCCCATCATCAAAGCAAAAAGCTGCGATGATTATTTTGACCGGGCAAATCCAGTGCCAAAGAAAAAACGCTTGCTCTGCCTGATATCAGTTGGCCTGACATCACGGCGAAACAGGCGTGTCGACTTGCCCTGATTTCGCAAACCCTCAAGGCATCACTTGATATTGATTTTGCGAGGTCGGGCCTGCTCGCTTTTTGGCAACGTGATTCTCAGCACGCCATCGTCGAACTCGGCCACCGCTTCAAAGTCATTCACGGAGTTGGGCAAAAGAACGCTTCGGGAAAAACTGCCAAACCGGCGTTCGACCCGGTGATACTGTTTTCCCTTGCCACCCTCCTCGTGTTGCTCTTCGCGCTGGCCGCGAATCGTCAGCATGTTGTTGTTGACCTGGATATCAACCTGGTCTGGTTTGACGCCGGGCAAGTCCATATGGACTTCATAGGCCTGGTCGGTTTCGACAAGGTCCAGGCGTGTTCCCAAAATTTCGGTTATGTGTTCTCCCTGCTCATTCAAGATAGAGTCGAACGCTCCTTCCAGATCGAACAGTTCCCTGGGAAACCATGGAATCATGGAGAACGGTGAATTGCGCTTTCGGCGAACATTCGAAACAGATGTGGTCATGAATCTTCTCCTTGCAACTGATGAAATCAGCTGTTACGCCGTTCGAAATCAGGATTTCTGACAGCCTGACAGGCAGAAACAACAGAAAAATATCCGTACGCAAAATGCCTGCCGATTCGGATTTCGCCGCTCATGGATTCCGGTTGTTTTGAAAAGTGCGACGACGCCCATCGTTGCACAAAATCCGCACACGAGTGCACTTGAAAAAGGCCTGAGACGGTTGCATTCCGTGTTGTGCAAGAACGATTTCGGTCTGTTTTTTACGGGTTTTCAATTTCATTCCATTGAATCTGTTTGTGGTTGGCATGTGATTTGCCGAGTGTTTTCCCTTGGACTCATGGACCTGAAAAGCGGGAGCCAAAGAATGTTTGCCGAGCCATACATCGAAGGTGCTGTCTACAACAACAGCATTGCCGAAATGCCCCAGCGGTTTTATTCTCGCAACAGCCCCGACGAAACGCTGAGGCAGCAGATCGAAAACCATCTCGCCAGTCACCCACATTTTCGTGGCCGCAATGGTTGTGTTCGCGTTCGGGTGCGCAAAGGAGTTGTCCGGGTCGAAGGATGCTTGCCCTCGTGGTATCTGAAACAGATGCTTCAGGAGGCCGTGCAGCGAATTCCAGGCGTAAGGCGAATCAGCAACCACACCAGCGTTCGGGACTGGTCGCATGTTTGCGAACCGGAACAGAAAGAACCCAATGGCATGTGGCGGGAAAGCCGCCCTCATTTCCGGGTTCGACAGGAAATCAACCTGCCCCACGCACTGAGATAGTTGACGGTGCAAACTTAAGAAACATTGTCCGAATCTGCCTGCCGCTTCTCGTCTGCCGCTTCGAATTCGTCGTAGAGCATTCGCAACGGCGGCGTGTCGAGATCGTCAAACTGCCCGTTCCGGGCGCTGATGGCAAAAGCCAGAGCAGCGACCAAGCCCAGCAACAGGGCAACTGGCAGTGCGATGTAGATCACGCTCATGGTTTTTGCCCTTGGTGGAAGTTGATTGGAAGTCGCAGTTGGTCGCTCTTTTTGTGGAGACTGTGCCCAGCACGGGCAATTGAACCGGTTCCACTGGATGAATCAATTGGTCTTTCATCAAACACTCCTTGTCCATGAACTCGCCGACGAAAGCCATCGATCACTACCGCATGGATCGATACTGCTCCGGATTCATTCCTGCAACGACAAAGAACAACACAAACATCGTGGCAGCTGCGACTGAAGTGACAATCAAAATTGCCTGCATGGCATGGAACCCCTGCATGTGAATCGAAAGATACCCGGAGGAATCTCCAGTTGGCATTCATCAAATGCAACCCGCGTGCCGAAAAATTCGGGGCACGGCAATCCGCAACAGGTCTGCCATTCAGGCCCCCAAAGCAGGTTTTCGCAAAACAGGCTGACAGTCTGTCCCGTGCCGCGCCGCACACCTTGTGCCCATCAGACACAATAGAACCGCTTAGTCCACCGAGCGCGTTTCCTGATACTTCTGTTTGCCTTTGCGGTAGCGATACTCCATCGTAATGATCACTCCCAGAATCACGGCTAGCCCCCCAAACTTCACGACCGGACTGTTGGTATCGACATACCGGCCGATCGTATCCGCCAACAAATACAACGCGCCGTTGCCGATCAGGCAACCGGCAATCGTCGCGATGTACACACGCCACCGGTTGAGCCCCAGAAGGGTACCCAAAATTGAGCCCCCGATGGCCCCGGTTGCGGCCAGGGGAAAAGCCACGAACAGCACCAGTCCGGTAAATGTCGCGTTGCGCATCCACGGCAATCGATCCAGTATGAACCGCGCATCAAGAATCATTGACTCGGCCCGTTTTCCAATCCAGGGCAGATGGAAAAGTGCCCCGATATGAAATGCAACCAGTAACGCGGCTGCAAAATCCATAAAACAGACCATCAAAAACAGCTGAAAGGGTGACAGAAAATCCCAGTCGCCGGATAATTCACCCTGCTGGCCAAACAGGATCACAAACCGCCCCAACCCAAAAAAAGTAATGGTTGCGGCTCCCACCAGCTTGGTTGTGAAAATCCAGCCTTTGATGCTACAGATTATGATCAGCGCCCCGAGCACAAGGACGGGTGGCAAGATCAGCGTAACCCAGTGCAACAATGGATGTCGAACGTGAAACGCCTGCTCAAAACTGTCCAGCTGCGACTCGACCTGTTGCTCAAGTTCGCCGACAGAACTGTTGTTTGGCGATGATCCAGAATGTTCCGGTTGATTCATGAAATGCAAAGGCCCCCGCGTACAGGGGCTGTCAGATTGCAGAAGACTGATGTAGCGATGGTTTTCCAACAGATTATGGAACTAACAGCGTAATAGAATAACGACATTTCGGCCATGACAACACAGACAAAATGCGGCGATTCATTCGGACGAACCATTCTCCCATACAAGTCCTATTTGTCGCGGATGCGGGAAAAACTGCTTCCAGCAACCGCCAGCGCGACCACTGTCAACGAACTGACCGGCATCAGTGCCGCGGCCGCCAGCGGATGTATCCAGCCAGCAACGGCCAGCCCGACCGCCAGAATATTGTAAACCAGCGAAGCTGCCACCGCCCGCCGAATCGTCCGCATTGTTCCGCGACTTGCATCCAGCAACTTGGCAATTTCTCCAATCCCGTTGCGTGCCAGCCAGACCGGCGCGGCCTGCAAGCTTGCATGAGCCCCCGAGTGAACCGCCACTCCCACGTCCGCGGCCGCCAGAGCCGGGCTGTCGTTCACTCCGTCCCCCACCATCAGCACGGTCCCATCGACCGAGCTCTCACGAACGCGCCGTACTTTTTCTTCGGGACTTTGCCTTCCAAACGCCATCGACGAATCGATGCCGATTTTCACCGCGACCAGGTCAACCACCTTCTGGTCATCTCCCGACAGGATTCCGACTTTCCAACTTGCTGCCCGAAATTTTTCCACCAGCCCGGCCGCCTCTTCACGTACCGCATCACCAACTCCAACAACGGCCCGAACTTCATTATCAACAGCGACAAAAACAGGAGAAGATCCGCGCGACGCAATTTCATCGGCGATCGATCGCCAGTTTGTTTCTATCAGGCCAACCCGAGTTTCGATCATCGCTTCGTTGCCGATCGCAACTGTTTGATCTGACACACGGCCAATAATTCCCTGCCCTGTAAACTGTTGCACCTCACGGGCACCCGGCAAGTTTTTTTCAGCGCACGCAAACGCGATCATGACTTCCGGCCGAAACGCTGCCGCGATTGGGTGAGTCGAGTGTGACTGTACCGACATGACAGCTGGCACGAGACTTCGGTCGCCATGCCATTCCACAACCCTCATTCTCCCCGATGTAAGCGTTCCGGTTTTGTCCAGCCAAATCGTTCCGGGCCTTGCCATTCGGGCCAGCACGTCACCACCCTTGATCATGATCCCTCGCGCGGCCCCGCGACCGAGCGCAACACTCAAAGTCAACGGTGTCGCCAACGCCAGCGCACAAGGACAAGCGACAATCAACAACGCTACCGCATGATCAACCGCGCTATCGGAACCAGCCCACCACCATCCGGCCAAAGTCACGACCGCGAGGAAAATGACAACCACCACAAACCAGCCACCCGCCCGATCCGCCCACTG
>JAYVKA010000281.1:0-12271 GCA_043768885.1 Planctomycetota bacterium | reverse complement strand
AGGCGAATTCTTGCCCTGTGAAAACTGACCCTCCAGGCCTGGTGTGGAAATTTTTCCGGTGGCTTGGTGAGCCAGAAATTGGTAACAGTTTTGCCAAATCGGATTCCGTAACAAAATTTGCGGCTACTCCTTCGGGATCGGCCAACGTGGCCTCAATTCGACTGCCTTCAGGTGCTGGAAACTGACAGCGGTTTTCGGGTCATGGCCCTGGAGCATGATGGTTCCGGCGTCCAATCGCAGGCCGCGGCGCGGGTTTTCGTTCGGCGGTCTTGTGTCAGACCAGTCGGTGACATGAATTCCGTCGACCCAAACGCTGACATGCGGTCCGCAAGCAGCAATCGTCATCGTGAACCACTCGCCGTCACGGGCAACAACTTGTCGGGCAATCGTGCGGCGGAAAATGGCTCCGGTGCCGGCTTCTTCTGGCGTGTTGTCGTCGGGCGACTTTTGTCGGTTATCGATCTGGCACTCGTAACCCATCATGTCCGAACCGGGCATGCATCGAAAAAAGATTCCGGAGTTCGTGCCGGCCCGATCGGATCGACATCGGGCTTGCAAAACAAAATCTCCAAACGACTCGCGGGATTCGAGTTGACCTGGGCCGCCGGTTAGCTTCAGGCATTTTTCTTCTGCAGAAAATTCCGCAATTGAGCCTCCAAGCTTTTCTTGATTCCAATTGCCTGGCGATCCATCGTCGACCAAAGACTCCATGCTCAGGGGCCGCAAGCGAATGTTGCGAAAACCGACTCGGCCCTTGTTCAATTGCAGCCCGATAAATCCTCGCTCCAGCGGGTTCTCGTCAGTGAAATCGACAACCTGTTTGCCATCGACTTCGACTACGATCCGTGCGCCATCGGCGATGATTCGCATGGAATGCCAGTTTTCGCCATCGGGATGACCGGCCGATTCGCCTTTGGAACGGGCAACGATCGAGCCGGTAGCAAAGTCATGAAGTCCGGGGCGAATAATGTTGATTTCGTAGCAGTCATCGGCGGGCGATTTTGGTTTCGGACTGGTCCGAATGAAAACGCCACTGTTGGTTTCCACGTCCGCCAGGAATTCGAGGCTCAATTCAAAGTCGGAGAATTGGCTGGTGGTGCGGAGCAAACCCGGCTGACCTGCCGTGACCCAAATCGCGTGGTCGTCGACGTGCCAGTCGGCATCTGACTCAGCTTTCCAGCCCAGCAGGGTTCGGCCATCGAACAGATTGATCCATCCAGCTGTAATAGCTTCTGCTTGCAGGAGAGCTGATTCCCCCCGAAATCCGGTCGACATTTGGTCTTGGAGGGCGGCAAAGCTGATTGAAACGAAAACTGGCTGCAAAGCAAACAACATCAGAATAGCGCCAAGGGCAAGCCGATGTTTTGACCTGTATCTCATGGGGTTTTTCTGCGAAAGATATGAAAATGGGACGAAAACGAAGTCAATTTGCTTGTGGCCAGATTTCAGTAC
The DNA here is from genome assembly GCA_043768885.1 of Planctomycetota bacterium. Classification (GTDB taxonomy): domain Bacteria; phylum Planctomycetota; class Planctomycetia; order Pirellulales; family Pirellulaceae; genus BJ22. The sequence continues at coordinate 10,819 of JAYVKA010000281.1, read as the reverse complement.
GAATCGATTCAGGCGTGAAAATAGCTTACGCGCGGGCAGTTTGGCAAAGATTTTCCGGCTGATTTTGATATTTGGCATGCCCAGATTCCCCCTGCAAGTTAGAATCAGGGGTACGAGGCGCCGAGAGGGTTGCGCTTCTCATGTTTACCAGCTTTGATTTCATGAACTTCGTCTCCAACCTTGCCCAATATTCCTCCCTTCGGGGGAAGTCCTCGGATTACACGCTCCTGACCGGTGCAACCGGTTTGCTTGGCGGTTATCTGCTGCGCGATTTGTTTCGGGACGGCCATCGGGTTGCAGTTGTGGTTCGAGATTCGGCTTCGATGGCTGCTGCCGATCGAATTGAGTCGGTGATGCAGTTTTGGGAAAGCGAATGCGGAAAACCTTTGCCTCGACCTGTTGTGTTGCCAGGAGACGTTACGCTTCCCAACCTGGGACTTTCCGCCAACGACAAAAATTGGGTTGCCAAACATGTTGTTCGTGTCCTCCATTCGGCAGCGGTCATTCGATTCGATTCAGACATTCTCAGTGGCGAACCAGCCCGCACCAATCTCACTGGAACCCGCAACGTTTTGAACCTGCTGCGAGAAACGTGGATTCAGGATTATCATCACGTCTCGACAGCATTCGTGTGCGGAAAACGGGAAACCCGGATTTACGAAACGGACCTTGATCACGGCCAGGAATTTCATAACGCCTACGAGCAGAGCAAGTTTTTGACCGAGGGTGAAATTCGTGCCGCAACAGACATTTTGCATCGCACAATTTATCGACCTACGATCATCACGGCTGATTCGCAGACAGGATTCACAAATACCTATTTCGGAATCATGTGGTACTTGAAGCTGTTGGCGGTTCTTGTTCCTCAACAGCCGTTGGACGCAAATGGTGTTCGCCAAACTCCGATCGAAATGCCAGTCTCTGGCGATGAACCCCATAATCTGGTTCCTGTTGATTGGGTCTCGATTGTCATCACCAACCTGATTCGCAATCCGGCCGCACGGGGACAGACTTTTCACCTGGCCAGCCCGCACAGCCTGACCATGCGGGATGCCCTGGATGTTTGTTATGAACATTTCGGCAGCAATGGAGTCCGGTTTGTTGGAGGCGATCAGGAAGCCCACAACGAAAACTCGACTTTTGCCCAGGACTTTTTCGAAAGCAGCCGCAACTATCGGGACTATGACCGATTCACGCCGGAGTTCGACCGAACCAATTTGGAACTGTTGGCCGGACACCTTCCTTGTCCAAGAATCGACAGGGAAATGGTGCGTCGATTCCTCGAATTCGGTGAGCGTGATTGCTGGGGAAAGCGAAAGAAAAAACAACGGGCACCTGAACCCCGCCAGGAAATGCCGTCGGCATTGAGCGAGATGTTGTCACCCGTACAAGAAGGCAGTTTGCAATGGCTTGTCAACGGATACAAACATGGTGTCGGTGTCGATTTGGTAGGGCCGGGCGGCGGTCAATGGCGATTGATCCCGGGCGAACAGGAATCTGGCGGATGGAGGCTGGAACGCGGGTTGGGCCACTCTGACCTACCTGTCAAATCCTTGACTGTCCGCGAATTTGCCAGCCATTTGGGCGAAAGCTAGACGTTCCCGATTCAACATTTTCTAGTGAATCGAATCCTCCTGGGTCGAACATCGCACGAACGGTTCGTACTGTTCGATTTCGACGTTGGCCCTGTGACAACGGTAGACCACGTTTCTCCATTCGATTCGCCGTGCGAACATGGTTCGGACGGTGGCCCATAAATGCACGAGTTGTGTGACTGGAATCGCCATCAGCCAGCTGAACCAGGCATGCCGCATGCCCGGGTTGATGGGGCGGTTGGGATGAAGGGGAATCCAGCGGTTGTTGATCTTGTAAACCTGGTACAACATCAGCCAGCTAATTGCAGTGTAAACCACGAATCCCGATACCACGGATGTTGCCAATCGCACCTCGCCAAAGACACATGTTGTTATCAAAGTGAGCAGGGCCAAAACGGTGACAAACCCAACAGTCAATCCGTGAACGGCAACCCAGGGCCAATCTTCATGATACAAACGGACCGTCAACAATTGGCGAATCAGCCAGGTGCCAACATCTGGCACGGTCGAGACTTCGCGATTCACAACCACCAGGCCGGGCGGATGAAGGACTCGCAGACCGGCCTTCTGAAGTTTCTCCGTTAGGCAGGTGTCTTCGCAGAACATCTTTCGCCATTGCATCGTCAGATTCAGTTCCCGCACAGTCTTCAGTCTCATCGCCAATGATCCGCCCCAGGCGATGGTGTACAGATGCATTTGGACGATCGCCGCCGTATTCCAGACTGCCCGAACGAACGTCCCAAAGGGAACCCGGCCTTCGATGGGCGGTTCGAACCATCGCGTTCCGGTAACGGCTCCAACGGACGCGTCGGCCAGCGGTATCAGTAGTGTGCTCAACCAGTCCCGCTCGACAATCGAGTCCGCGTCGACCAACGCGATTGCGTGAATCCGGTCGTCCAACCCTTCTACAATTTCCGCCAACACCGCACATTTCAGGGAGCTCTCTCGGGGAATTTGATTCAGCTCGTGAATCGTTACGACGTGATTGGCTGTCTCCGCAAACGACTGGATGAGTGCAAATGCCGGATCATCTGTCGAATCCATCCCGACGATAATTTGATAGTCCGGCCCGTCCTGAACGTCCAGCGCTTGCAAACATTTTTGCAAACTGGGATCCATTCCGCGGACACACAGAATGATGACTGCCTGCCCGACCGGTTGTACAAGATCAGAATCGCCAACCGGCGTTTTGCTTTGCGCCCCCCGTAATTTCCGTTGATACAACCAAAGGTAAATCCCCTGCCCTACAACCAACAGGGACATGGCGACCAGACAAAAGGAACAGGCGACAATTAACAAGACTTTGTCCTGTACGGAACTTGCTGCAAGGTGTTGCCTCGTGTTGGTCGCACCAGAATGGAAAGAAAGCCTGGGTAGGCGATCCGGCCTTGAATATCAATCCTAATCGGCGATAGCGAGACCGGAGAAGCAGAATCCCGGCAGAGTGCCCCACGTCATGACGATCTTACCGGCGGATCCCTCACAACCGATTCAATGTAGGGAGGGGATACCGCTTTCATTGCCATCAAAGCCATGTATGCCTCTAACGAGTACCAAACAGCTTGCCTGGGCAAAGCCCGACTACCTGGAAAAACGTCGCACAACTTGCCGATTGGCAATTGGCCGTTCGAGAACTGGTGAAAGCGGAGGCAACAAATTCGTTCCGGATTGCAGAATGTCTTTTGGCAATGGCATCGGACTGCCTCGGTAATAGGTTCGACGCACGGTATTGCCCCAGAAATGCAACGGCCGATAGGGCCGCAATTCGACAGGTGTTGCCTGAATGGCCGGCCGCATCTCCGGTGGAGCGATGACTCGCGGATACCAGGACGGTTCCTGCCCCTGAACCTCCGCCTGCGTTCCAAATGAGAAAAAGGCTGCCACAAAGAACAAGGCAGGAAAAATCGTGCGAAACATTTGCCTAATCCGATTCAAACAGAAGCGATTACCCAGCACATGCTTCAACTTTAGTTCAGATTCATCGGGATTCAACCAATAGCTTGTTGAAAACGGCAATTGCCGGAAGGGAGACCTGAAACAACTCACAAAAACCGCAAAGTTTTCCAGGGAAGTGCGGCAAAACTGTTTGCTGGCGCCCCAGCAAACTATTGATGAGCGGTTTCGACGTCCTTGGTTTCACCGGACTTTCGGATGCCGTTTTCCAGATGCAACATGACCAGCGTCAAATCGGCCGGTGTGATGCCGCTAATTCGTTGAGCCTGATCCAGATTGACCGGGCGAAACTTCAGCAGCTTTTCCCGGGCTTCCGTTCGCAGCTGTTTGATTCCGTCATAGTTGAAACCGGGCGGAATCTTTTTTTGTCCCAGCCGCTTTTGGCGGTCAATCACCACCTGTTGTCGATCGATGTAACCGGAATAGCGGGTATCGAAAATGACCTGCTGAACGACTTCTTCGGTATAAGCTCCGAGTTCCGGAACAGCTCCAGCCAGTTCACTCCATTCGGTTTCCGGCCGCTTCAGATGTTGCAGCATGGAAACCGAGTGGATACGCAGTTTGGAGATCTCGTCTTTCAGCGTATCGATCGATAATTCTTTCTTTCGCAATCGTGCCAGTCGCGAGTCATCAACCAAACCCAATTCATGCGCCAACCCGGTCAATCGCCGGTCCGCGTTGTCCTGCCTCAACATCAACCGATATTCGGCGCGGCTGGTGAACATCCGGTAGGGCTCATCGACACTGCAAGTTACCAGGTCATCGATCAGCACGCCGATGTATCCGAGGCTGCGATCAATGATCAATTCCCGTCCGCCGTTTTGTTTCAGTGTCGCGTTGGCTCCAGCGATCAGGCCCTGCGCACCGGCCTCTTCGTAGCCGGTCGTCCCATTGATCTGACCGGCAAAATACAAACCAGAAACCGTTTTCGTTTCGAGCGTCGGCAGCAGCTGGTCCGGCGGGCAAAAGTCATACTCGACAGCGTATCCGTACCGCATGATCCGGGCTTTTTCGAGACCCGGAATCATCTTCATCATTCTGTCCTGGACGTCGCGAGGCAGACTGGTCGAAACGCCGTTGACATAAACCTCTTCGGTGTGGCGGCCTTCGGGTTCGAGGAAAATCTGATGCCGTTCCTTGTCGGCGAACCGGACGACTTTGTCTTCGATCGATGGACAGTAGCGAGGGCCTGTTGACTGGATTTGCCCGCTGTACATCGGGGCGCGAGACAGGTTGGCCTGAATTAGTCCATGGACCTCGACGTTTGTCCAGGTGATCCAGCAAGGCAATTGTTCAAGTTGCAGGTGGTTGGTCATGAACGAAAACGGTTGCGGTTTTTCGTCACCCGGCTGGATTTCTGTTTTTGTAAAATCGATGGTTCGCGCGTTCAATCGTGGCGGCGTGCCCGTTTTGAAACGGTCCAGTCGAAAACCGAGCCGCTGCAGGGCACCGCTGATGCCAGACGAAGTCCCCTCGCCCGCACGACCACCAGCCGATTTCGCTTCGCCTGTGTGCATGATCGCCTGGAGAAAGGTCCCGGTTGTCAGCACGACAGCCGCTGCGCGATAGACTGCGTCACCGCGCACCCGAACGCCGCGAATTTTTTGCGTGCCGTCAATCGTTTCAACGATCAGGTCTTCAACCAGTTCCTGGCACAGGTCCAAATTCGGCTGCTGTTCGACGGCTTGTTTGATCCATTGTTGGTAGGCTTTTTTGTCGGCCTGGGCTCGGGGGCTGTGCATCGCCGGGCCCTTGCGCATGTTCAGCATTCGAAACTGGATGCCGGTCGCATCCGTACACTGGCCCATGATTCCGCCAAGTGCATCGATCTCGCGAACCAGATGACCTTTGGCCACGCCGCCGATTGCCGGGTTACAGCTCATCTGGCCAACGGTGTCGAGATTCGTTGTGAGGAGTGCGACCGAGGCACCCAACCGCGCAGCCGCCATCGCCGCTTCGGTTCCGGCATGTCCGGCACCGACAACGACAACATCGTATTCATAAGTCGTGGAAGGATTGGTCAACGCAATTTTCTTCGGTCGAAATTCGGACTGGATGACTTGTCCACCCTATCCAGTGAATGCGGCCAATAGGCCCAACGACAAAGCCAATGCAATTATTATCAGGTAGAGGCCGATCACTATCGCAGTAACGATTCCAATCAAACGCCAAAACGACATTTGGGCATTCAGGGCCTTGAACAGGGTTTCCCGTGAAGGAGTGGCCAGGTATTCACCGATTGCCAGACCATACCTGACCAGAATTAGGGCCGGGATGAAATAGAGCATCCCCACCAGGATGACGCCACCGGCACCGATGGTGGCTGGTAACAAGGCATCCATACCTCCAGCCGACAACGCCCCGATATAGAAGAACAAAGCCGTGCCGAAAACGGAAAAGCTGCTGAGCAGTCCCAGAATCCCCAAAAACAGAACCCACGGCCGCGTCTTCTTCAAGGCCATCATCGGGCTGAGTCCATCGCTCTTTTTCTTGAGCTTGCTCGTGGCGACGACCGGCGTCTCGTAAGGATTGGAAATCGACATGTCTGCGTGGCTCCGAATTGATATCCTGATAGATGCGTCGGGAGCAAAAGAAACGAACGAATCGCCAACTGAACCCGGAACCACCGATTTTAGCCTGGCTGGAAGGAAAGTACATGGACAACGCCACAGCCCTGCCATCTTCGAAGGCATGTACCGAAGACTGGGAATGGTGGTTTCGGCTGGAAGCCAAACCACGCAAAGGTTGCAAGTCGAAAATTCTTAAATCACGTTTTTACTAAGTTCCGCTCAACCATTCTTCTCCGGCAATTCGGAACGCGGCGGAGAGGTGATCGACCAGGTCGGTGGCAATCATCGACGCGGGGCCGAGATTCTGGGCAGCGAGGTTGCCTGCCAGAGCGTGAAGGGCCGTTCCAGAAACTGCGGCCTGCAATGGTTCCAATCCCTGAGCCAACAGGCTGGCGATGATACCGGTCAATACGTCCCCAGTCCCACCAGTCGCCATACCGGAATTTCCGCCGCTGCTGCGCCATTTCGAATCGCCATCCGTTACAAGCGTGCGATGGCTCTTCGCGACCAGCACAATTTTGGAACGCGAGGCCATTTCAATTGCGGCATCTTCGAGTTGTTCCAGTTCGCCAGCAGTTTCGACTTTCATGCTTACACCCAGGAGCCGGCGCAGTTCACCAGGATGCGGAGTCAGGATTCTGGGCCCCCTGTGATCTTCCAGTTCGACCGCTTCGGCTGCCAACACATTCAATCCGTCGGCGTCGATGACGATTGGTATGGTCGCTTCGCGGTAAAGTTCGACCACCACGCGCCGCGCACCATTGGCGGTTCCCAGGCCCGGCCCGATGGCGATTACGTTCGCACGCGCCAGAAAAATTTCCAGCTCGGCCATCGCGCTGGCGGCAATCCAGCCCTCTTTCGTTTCAGCGACCGGCAAACTCATGTAGACCGGCGAGTAACCGGCAATTACCGGCTGGGCACTCGACGGCGTTGCTACCGTGACCAGTCCGCAACCGGTCCGCGCCGCCGCCATCGCGACCAGCCCTGCCGCACCCGGCATGCAACGGCTGCCTGCGATGGCAACCACATGTCCAAAAGTTCCCTTATGGGCGTTCGCTGGACGGTTCGGCAATTGAGGCTGTGGCGTTCCCATTTTCAATTTACCTGTCAGTTTTGAGACTAATCTTCCGGAGTAGAAGTCCTGCCAAATATCCGGCTTTGAATCCGGCATCAATATTAACGACTGCGACGTTGGCTGCGCAGCTGTTCAGCATGCTCAGTAGCGCTGCCACGCCGCCCAGGCTCGCGCCGTATCCAACACTGGTCGGCACCGCGATCACCGGGCAATCGACGTGTCCGGCAACGACGCTGGGCAAAGCCCCTTCGCAACCCGCGACGACGATCAAACAATCGCGCCCCTGAATCTGGTCCAGTTTCTCCACCAATCGGTGCGGGCCGGCCACACCAACGTCCGCGATCATATCAACCGCCGCGCCGCACCAGCGAAGGGTTTCTGCTGCCTCGCCGGCCACCGCCAAATCTCCAGTCCCGGCCGTGACAATCGCCACGCTTCCAGCCAGTTTTGGATTCTGGCCGATCCGAAACGTGTTGGCCAAAGCGTTGTAAACTCCGTCGGGAAAATGGCTCGACAGAATCCGACCCGACGCGTCTTCGACTCGCGTTACGAAAACCGCTTGGTCGGCGTCCAGAAGTTTCTGGGCGATCTGCACCAGAGTCCTTGGCGATTTGTGGTCGCCCCAAACGACTTCGGGAAACCCGCACCGCTGGCGTCGGTCGAGGTCCAAATCGAATTCGATTCGAACAGATTCGGATTTCGCTTGAGGCACCGGAGCAACTTCTGCCGGAGCCGCATTGCCATCGCCCGCCAGAACCTGATCGGCGAATTGGTTGATATTGATCCGCCCAGCCCGAAACTGTTTGGCGATCGATACAAAGTCGTTTCGGTTCATGGGCTTTTTGTTGTTGGTCGAATTGCGGGACTACTGCTGGCCGATATTATCGTTCACCCGATTGGCATACAATGCGCCCCTTCGCGGCGGACGTGAATTGGGTCATGTTCTGGAATTTGTTATGAAGCTCAGGAGCGGTTTTCATCGATGGCAAAGAAGTGTGTTTTGGCCTATTCGGGCGGATTGGATACGTCAGTCATTTTGGGCTGGTTGATGGACGAAGGTTACGAGGTCCACGCCCTGTACGTTGATCTCGGCCAGCCTTGTGAAGACAAAGATGCGATTCTGGACAAGGCCCGGAAGGTCGGCGCGGCTTCTGCAGAAATCGCTGACGCCCGCGAAGAACTTTGCCGCGATTTCGCGTTTCCCGTTCTCCAGTGGCAGGCCCGTTATGAAGGGATTTATCTGCTCGGCACATCGATCGCCCGGCCGCTGATCTCCAAATGCTGTTTGCAGTACGCCCGCAAAGTTGGCGCGACGACCTACGCCCACGGAGCCACCGGCAAAGGGAACGACCAGTGCCGTTTCCAGCTGGCCGCCGAAGCTCTCGACGGCAACATCACCATTATTGCCCCGTGGCGTATCGAGCGGTTTCGGGAAACTTTCCCTGGCCGTTCGGACATGATCGCGTATTGTGAGAAGCACGATATACCGGTCAAGGCTTCGATCAGCAAGCCCTACAGCAGCGACGAAAACGTCTTGCACATCAGCTACGAGGCGGGCAAGCTCGAAGACCTGACCATTTCCGGTGTCGGCGTCGTCGAGTTCGGCATGAGCGTTTCGCCGATGGAGGCGCCGGACAAAATACAAAGCGTAACAATTGATTTCGAAGCCGGCATTCCGGTCGCTGTTGATGGTAAACGGATGTCGGCATTGGGCATTGTCCAAACGCTGAACCGGATCGGCGGAGCGAACGGCGTCGGGCGAATCGACGTCGTCGAAAACCGCTTCGTCGGAATGAAAAGCCGTGGAGTTTACGAGGCACCGGGAATGACGCTGCTGTACGAGGCCCATCGCTACGTCGAACAGCTGACTGTCGATCGGGACCTGCTGCACCTGCGGGACCGGTTGGCTCCGGAAGTCGCCGAGATGGTTTACTACGGCTTCTGGTACTGCCGCAAGTTCGATTCCCTCCTGGCCTTCATGCGCGAGTCGCAGAAAACGGTCAACGGCAGGGTAACCTTGCAGTTGTACAAGGGGAACGTAATGGTCTCCTCGCGTACGAGCCCAAACAGTCTGTACGACGAATCGATCGCAACGATGGAAGGTGGTGGCAGCTACAACCAAACCGACGCCGAAGGCTTCCTGCGCATCATGGGCCTCCCCGCCCGGGTCCAGGCCCGAACTACGCCACGAAAGTGGTAACGGGAATTACTATCCGCGAAGAATGAAAATCATAACCCGAAGCGTTAGCGAGGGACGCGAACAGGTTCCCTCGCTAACGCTTCGGGTTATGCAAATCGCAAATCGTGGCAAGCATTTTTTCAAAATGCGGTGGCAAATAGCAATGCTGCGACCTTCGCGGTCCAACACTGCAATGGAATCCAGGCGGCGGCGATCCAGCCCCGTGTGCTGGCCAGTTTTCCAGTAATGGCAAGCTAAATTCCGATGGCGGAAACTGCGGCCTGTATTCCAATTGACAACCTGTTCGACGGGCCAAAATCAGAAATGAACGGGTTCAGAAAAACCAGCATCGCGACAAAGAGCACAGCCGCCCATACGGAACGTGACGAAAGCCGTCCCCGAACGTCAAGCTTTTCATAGTCCTCCTCACGATACCGAAGGTTCTTGACGAGGTACTGAAAGCCGGTCGCAAGATCGCGGACGAGCAGCAGAGCGACATAGATCACCAGACCCATGCCGACTACGACCGCTATCAGGACGTTCATGGATTGTGCCCGAAGAATTTAGAAGTCAGTTCGGTAATGAGTCGGAGCCCGGAAAGTATGGGAGAATCGCCGAAGCTTTTGAAGAGCCAATAAGCTGGGCTGACCCGCAATGAATAATTTCGGAAATCCTTGCCATTCACCAATTCCCTTGCCAAACTGTATGGGGGTAACCGGTGATCCGGATTGAAGAAAGCGATGAATTATTGTCATTTGGATGCGACTGCCCCGTTCGTTCACGGAGTGAACGGCCAAGTGGCGTTTCACTCCCGTGAAACATCGCGTTTGCGCCAAATAAATTGCCCGATGCACTTGACAAATCTGCGAACCATCGTTGCGAATACCCGCGGAAATTCGGTTGAGTCTGTAGTAGTTTTTGACTGATCTTTCTGGGGAGTTGAGGTTTCCGATGGATATTGACTCAGAACCAGAAACGGCGGAAAAGCCGAATCGGATCCAGTTTAGGATACGGACAATGTTATATGGATTCGGATTTGTCGGCGTGTTTCTTGGCACGAATGGATTTGGGATGATCGGACTTCATTATCTCAATATCGTCGAAAACGATCCGTTGGTTGCGCCGGTTCAGGTCACGTCGGTTCAGAACAATACTCTTTTACTGGCCGACGGGCGAGTCATTTGGTTTGATTCCCGTGACGGCTCGCTCGCCGAAATCATCAAGACTTCCGGAAACCGGCTGGATATTGAGTTGGAAGAAGACTCCAAAACCGTAGCGATTTTTGCGAAATCCCGGGGCTGGGTTTGCGGCACTCCATGGGCGCAACACCTGATTAACATCCCATTGATTCCTGACGACGTGCCAATAAACCGTCGGAAGTTCATTTGCCTCGGCAAAATTTTGGCCAACAAAAACGGAAAGCCGAAGTAGCACTGCTCCAAACAAC
>JAYVKA010000280.1:0-22080 GCA_043768885.1 Planctomycetota bacterium | reverse complement strand
GCCACACGACAGGGTAGTCTTCGCGAAGACCAGTTTGAAGTCCCAACATGCCGGGGGAAAAGCTGTATTCGCGTGGACCTGATGATTCCGGATTCAGACTGTTTGCCGTAGCAGGCCGACTCGATTGTCGAAAATACTGGACCTGCGTGGGGGGAGTACCTGCCGGCCGATTGCCTTTCGACCAAATTCGGGCAGCTTGGCGAACATGTCAGCAGAACTTCGTTGCAAGAACTTCGGGCTGGACACGGGGATAGGCGGTATGCCGCCCACTCAGATCCACTATGAATCGGATTGCCGCCTTGCCAACTGCGCCTTGTTCGTCAGTCGCTTCCACTTCGAGGCTGTGCTCTCCCTTGTCAAGTCGTTCTCCCGGAATTGGAGCGCTTCCGAATTGATCTTGCGAACATTCAATCCCGAACCAGTTGCCGCTGTCGATTCTGCCTCGTACCGCCGCGACCGGAATTTCCGACCATGTCCGGACGTGGCATGTGTCCGGGCCATTGACGATGTGCTTGCCGCACGTCGCCATGATCGCGTCCCGCGGATGAGTGATCATTACTGTCGGACCAGTGTCCACCATGCTGCGGTACACGACCGCCAGATCGTCCTCCTGCAAATGCACGATTGAATATCCAGCCGGTCCCCCTTCCGGATCTCCGATGGAACGAGTTGCAACAAAAACGTTTTGGCCGTCGTTGGCAATTTGCCCGTAGTGCGTGTGTCCGGCAAACAATGCGACAATCGGACGAGTGACGACGATCTCGCGCCAGGCATCAATGCCGGGACCGCTGAAATCCTCCCAGATCTGGAACGGATAATGGTGCTGGAAGATGACGATCTTTTCGCCCCGGGAGACGGCCAAGTCAGTCTCATAGCGGAACCAAAGGACTTGTTCCGCAGACAGACCCAGCGGCCGGAATTCCATCGTATTGAGTCGGATAAAGCGATAGCCATTCAACGAGAACGCACCGAACGGTTCGCCGCAATGCAATCGATAGGCATTTGCGTGCGGGTCGTGATGGGCGTCGTGGTCGCCGACGAGAGCGTGACTTGGAGCCGTCAGTTTCTTCCGCAGGTCAGTAAACATCTCGAACTGTGATGTCGTTGCCTTCTGGGCATTGTCTCCTGCGAACTGCACGAAATCCGGTCGGACGCGCAAATTGACGTCCTCCACCATCCATTGTGCGACGCGGTAGTTTTCCCGATCAGGTGTTTCAAGATGCAGATCTCCAGGCCAGACAAAAGTTACAGCGGCTGCTTTCTTGCTCATGATTGAAATTGCTCTCTTCGCCGGGACGATCACCAAAAATGCGGATTGGGATGAACGCTGATGCGAAACTCAATATACTTTGCCGAAGTGAAAAAACAACTGACGTGTTGTATGCCAAAGGAAAGCCTGGTGGTCGTTGCAAACAGTCTCGCAGGGTTGGCGAAAGAATGAGTACCGCTCAGTGACTTTCTGCACTTTTCACCAGTGTCGCAAAAACGCCTTCCTGATCTACAAGTGACTGGTAGTTACCAACTTCCACAATGCGGCCATCCACGAAGACGAAAATGCGATCCGCATCCCGAAGTGTTGACAGGCGGTGGGCCACCAAAATCGTTGTCCGTTCGGCCCGCGCAGCGGAGATTGCCTTCTGCACTTCCCGTTCGCTAATGTTGTCAAGGGCGGACGTGCCTTCGTCGAGGATCAGAATCGGCGGGTTCTTCATAAAGACCCGTGCGATCGCGATTCGTTGCCGCTGACCGCCGGAGAGATTGGAGCCGCGTTCCGAGAGAATGCCGTCATAGCCACCGGGCACGGCCAGGATCTCTTCATGGATGCAGGCCCGCTTTGCAGCTTCGACGATTGCTTCGCGCTTCGCGTCCGGAATTCCGTAAGCAATGTTTTCTGCGACCGTGCCGGCAAAAATGAACGGGTTCTGACCGACGTATCCGAACAGCCGTCCGATGGAATCGCGGGAGAGCGTTTCAATGGGGATGCCGCCGATGAACACACGGCCAGCCGCAGGATGCAACAGTCGTATCAGCACCTTCAGCCACGTACTCTTGCCAGAACCGCTGGGACCGGCCGCGCCAATCGTCTCCCCCGAGCGGACGCTCATGCTCACATCCGCCAAGGCCTGTCGGACTTCGCCATCCGGTGTGCGAAACTCGACGCTGAGGTTTTCCGTAATGATCGCCGGCACCGCGACAGAGAACTGTGGCTCCCGCAACGTCACCTGACCAAACGAACGATCCACCGGGAGTGCCATCAATTCAAGCAGATTCGCCACCCTCAAGCTGCTCTCGTGAGCGTCATCAAGGATTCGGTGCATGTCGCGCACGGATCCAGAAACGGCAAGAAACTGCAACGCAAAGCTGAGAATGTTACCGTAGTCGATCTCCCCCTGTCGCGCCAAATAAATTGAGTAGCCAATGACCATGATCAGGAAGGCACCCTCGGTCAATGTTTTCGCGCAGTCGAAAAGGGCCATTGCGGTGTGATGCCGAATTTCCATCTCGCGCCGGGCCTCTGCAGTCTTGCGCACGCGATTCGATTCGACATCCTGGGTATTGGCCGCACGAATGTACTCGATGCCAACGAGTTGTTCGACGACTGTGGCGTCCATCTCTTCGCGGGTCTTCAGGAGAATCATCCGGATCCCCTTCTGCGAGATCATTTGTCGCAGAACGATGAAGCCGCTGACCGGCAGGATCGCCGACATTAGCAGGCCGACTTTCCAGTTCTGGAGCATGACTGCCAGCAGGGCGAAACCGGCCATGAACAGAGCGGGCTTGATGTCCTGAAAGCTGATCTTGATGAATTTGACGAAGCCCTCGACACTTCGCGAGATGCGGCTCTGCAAGCCGCCGATTCGTTCCCGGCCGAGTACAGTGAGATCAACGCGGAGCAGATGCGTGACCAGGCTGACAACCCGGTCTCGCTCGATGCGGGTCATGGTGTTCTGTACGATGTACTTGCGAATGACCTGCAATGCTTCGGCAATGATAAAGAGCGCGGCAATCACCAGCAGGTACAAACCAGCGACCCGAAAGAACTGGTTCGAGTCGGCGTCTTTGTAAAGCTGGACGCTGTTGACGAGATTGCCGAGCAAAGTCTTGACGCCGGCGGCCGAGGCTCCGACACCAGCCATTAGCAGGCCAGCCGTCCAAAGTTGAATCTTGTCGCGACGTGCGACCATTGTCCAGACGACCCGCCCTCGCTGCCAGGAAGTGCAAATTTCCTGCCAGAGTCCCTGAGAAGGCGGGGGAGACATGGAGCAGCCTTAATAGTGGAAAACGGAAAAATAGACGCTGTAGAACACCAGCATGAACAGAGAAAATCCAATGCCAAAGGGGAGATAGCTGCGAAAGGTTATGGCGTGCGCTTCTTTGAATCGGCTGCTTTCCTCGGCGAGAATCACGCCGGCACTGGCCGCCGTGACGAGCGAACTGCTGCCGGCACAGATGCCGCCGCCCAGCGCCCAGGCGGCGGAATGGCTGATTGCGCCGCTGTCATAAATCTTGCCCGAGGCGAGTGTGGCCCACGATGCGGCTTCCGTAAAAGTTGTGCCCAAATAGCCCGTCAGGCAGATCGCCCAGGTCTCGCCCTTGGTAGTTTCGATCAGCCCCTGCAACTCATCGCCTATCCAGGAATTGCCGACGCATTCTGCCAATACGAAGATCGCCGCAAAGGCGAGGTAGACGTCAAAGCCCAGCGACTTGAGTGTTGCGAAGCGATGCTCGCTTCGTTCGAGTGCTACGGCCAACACAATGGCCAGCGCGCCAATCACAAACTTCTGGTCGTCGAAAAGGACGTGCAGAAGTATGAAACCCGTCAAGACGCCGACCCCGACCACCAGCAGGTACCTGTCCACGGTCAGATCACGCAGAACTTTTCGCCAGTCCGCAGCGACGATTGCATCAGAAAATGTTTGGCCATTGACTGTAACGGAGCCCCGTTCTTTGGCCGGCATCCTGGCGACCTGACGTTGTGTCAACCGCAGGACAACCAGGCACAGCACGGTTAACACAAGCAAATTCGCAGGCAATACTTCCACAAAAAAATCCACGGCCGAGAGTTTCCAGACCCCCGCTTCGACAATGTTTGGTGTATCGCCCCATTTGGTCGAGAAACCGCCGAGGTTACTGGCAATCAGCGCGCCGCAAAGCAGCCAACGCGACGGGATTTTGAACGAATCACAAAGCCGGATAATGATTGGCGTCATGATCAGAATCGATGTTACGTTATGCAGCAGTGCAGCAGAAACATACGTGAACACGAGCATCATGAACACGAGTACCGGCATGGTCAGCCGCGGATTGCGGATCCGGAGCCGCGCCAGCCGCAGTGCCAAAAACGCGGCGATCCAGCGAAAACCATTGGATCGCTCGATCATGTGCGCAGGAATCGCGACGGCTGTAAAGAGGATTGCAATTGGCGCATAGTGCTTGAAACCATGTACAAGCGCGGCCTCGGAACTGGGCCGGAGTTTTACCGGATTGATCGGACTCTCGCCGAATTGCAAGGCCAGAAACAAACACGCGACGACCGACATGGCGAGTGGCAAAGGAACATTGTAACGCGTCATGGCAAAGAAAGCCGCGCCGAGAATACAGAGCATCAGTGCGCCCCCCGCAACCGTGTGCTGAAAACCCCTGGTCGGTTGCACCGGTTCGAAAATTGCGTTCGTCGTGACGGTCTCAACCTGTTGATCGCCAACTGCAATACCCTGCTCGCGGGTTGTCAACGCCGCTGCGGTCGCGAACATTGGCAGGAGCAGGAAAAACGAAACAACTGTGATCGCAATGATTCGGCAGCCGGTCATCGGGCTCTCGCTAAAGTATGCAGATGGAATGCGACGCACCCAGAGGCTGGTCTTCGGGACTGGAATGCGGACGAAGGTGAACGATTAACAATGTAGTCGGCGGGATCACCCGGAGATCGATCACATCCGCAACGCTTTGATCAAGGTAGTACTGGCCCGATTTTCGAAAGGCCTCAAAGACGATGATTTGCATCTCGGAAATCACCTTCCTCGCCGCCCGCGATCCCTTGACCTCCTCGAGTTGTCGGCGACGGAGCGGCGGCGGCAAATTTTGGCCATCAGGTGAAATTACGAGAAGATCTGGCAGGCCCAGAAAACCTTCCATTACATGTGGAGGCAAGGGCATGACCAAGCCGATTTTCTTGCCCTGACACTGTTCAAGCAGGCCCGTATTCCGCTTGAAGGCCACAATTCGGGCATGCACGCTGAAGGCATCAAAAATGAGTTTTACAGGCAGCCCTTCCTCGGCCAAACCCCGCAAATACTCGGCAGCATTTGGTTCTCCAGCGCTCTCGGCATAGTGCACGAGCGCATCGGAGGTAGAAACGCGGCCCGAGTCAATCAACAAGCCCAATGCTTCCAGGAAGCCTTCTTCATCGTGGCGGCAAAGAAAGCTTCCGGGCGATTTCGGGATTTCGGCGCTCATTGGACTTGCCCGTTTGGTGAGAGTACGGACAAAGAGTTTACTTTCCCGAAATCTGAGTTACAAGTCCAGAGTTTTTCCGTACATTCCGTATTGGCCGTTACCAAGTCCAGTCGATGCGGTAGACATGGTTGTCCTCCGGGCTGCCAACTTCCCAATAAAGCCACTCGTTGTCTTTCCCCTGGAAACAAATGACGGGACCGTCAAAAGGGACCGGCTGAACACTGCTTTCCGGAGCCACCATGAGCGCATATGTCTTGAAGGGACGGTCTTTCGGAAAGATGATCAGCATCGAAGACCGCAACGATCCCTTGAAACCCATCAGGCCAATCCACTGATCCTCCGGTTTTTGCATGGAATCCACAAACGTTGCCTGGCACTCGGCTGTGAATTCAAGGCCCATGGGTACGTTGCCCACATCCATTGAAACCTGGCGAACTTTCAAGGCCTGTCCACCGACCAAACCAGGTGCATCACTGGCAAACACTTTGGCCAGTTCCTTGTTCGGAGCGTGGCCGCGAACAAATACATCGCGACCCGAGGTGCGAAACTCGGTTTCATAGTTCGTGGCGTTGCCGACTCTGATCAGAGTGCGGCGATTATGAAACACAACATATGAAACAGCGCCTGAATCGTTGGAAGGCAGCTGCCGCCATGCGCGGAGATCCACGTAACGGTCGTCGCTGAGCACTTCGAAGGACGACAAATCCGGTTTCGGCAGTGATGGTTTCACGATCACCGGGTGGGGCGAAATCATATCCGGCTGTGGATCGGTTCGAAGGTATGTCTCGGCACGCTTGATGACTTCTTCGCGGCGCAATTTCACACTTGCATCTTCTACCAGAACAGTTGCCGCTGGCGGCTTGTACAAAACGAAAACGGTGGTGAGCACTGCCACGACCAGAAGCGCCGAAACACCTGCTGTCGCTGCGGCAGGTTGACGGCGACACCATTTGGCGACGCGCCGCCACGGCGGAGTCCAGCCGACGGAAATGCGTTCGTTGTTCTGGAATCGATCGAGATCATCCGCCAGTTGTGCGGCTGTGGCATAGCGCTCCGCAGGGTTCTTTGCAAGGCATTTCAGGCAGATGACTTCCAGATCGCGAGGTATCTCTGGCCGATACCAAACCGGTGAGAATGGATCCGTGGAAATGATGTTGTGCAGAACGTCATACAGGTTGTCGCCGTCGAACGGCACGCGGCCCGACAGCAATTTGTAGAGTATGACGCCGATGGCATAGATATCGACTCCTGGACCAACATCTTTTTTGCCTGCCGCCTGCTCGGGCGCCATGTACTCGAGGGTACCGATCGGTCGTCCCGTTTCGGTCAGTCCATCGTTGGTAAAAAGCTGCTTGGCAACACCAAAGTCCACAAGTTTGGGAGTACCGTCTTCCGTGATCAGAATGTTGGCTGGCTTGAGATCGCGGTGAACAATTCCCTGGCGGTGCGCACAATCAGCCGCCCGGGCCACCGTGGCGCAAAGCTTCGCAGCCTCGGAGAACTGCAGTGGTTTTGTCTCAATTTGGTGTGAGAGTGAAGCGCCAGTGATTAGCTCCATCGTAAAGAATGCCCGACCATCGACCACGCCAACATCGTACACCTGCACAATGTTCGGATGCCGAAGTCGCGCGACCACTTCGGCTTCCATCACGAATCGCTTTTGATCCCTGTCCTGTGCCATTTCGCCGGAACGGATCACCTTGAGTGCCACCTCGCGGCCAAGCGAAACATGCGTCGCCCGGTAGACCACACCCATCCCCCCAGCGCCGATTTCTTCCAGAATTGTGTATTCTGGTATCGTTGGAAACGGAAGATTGGTCCGGTGGTTGCCTGTGCTGGTGAAGGTTTCGCCCGAGGGCTCATTGGGAACAGTTGAGCCTTCGCTACTGCTGGCGGATGGACTGCCGCAAACGGGGCACGGTCCGGGTTTCGTCCAAACGTGGTCCAGAGTACATCGGTGAAAGACTTGCATTACATCTCTCGTGGCAAACGTTCACCGATTGCTCTGAATGGCCAGAACAAGCAAACGCATCTCTCCATTGGAACACCGGGGACTTTACTGCAAGCCAAACACGATAACGGATTCCAAATCTAATCTCCCCATGCCCGTGATGCAATCGATCGAGCCAGCTGCACAATCGCCTGGCTTTTCCTAAATTTGTGCTGGTCTGAACGGTCGACTGCGGCCATGGACGACGATGCGAAAAAGCCGCGGCGCAACGCGGCCGAAACCCAGGATGCCCAGAACACAGAACGCCGGTATGATCCATTCCCGACGCATCGCCGCGTCCCAACCGGTCCAGATCATCATGGCCAGCACCGCAAGGTTCCCGAGCAGGACAAAAATCCACAGAATCCAAAGCCCCATCGACATGCCGGAAAGGAAAACGGCAGCAGGGTTGGCCGCAGCGATTCTGGGCAACAGGGCCTCGATGAATGGCGCGTAACTGTCGGAGCGATCCTCGATTTGGCCAATCCCCCGGTAGTGAAGGCTGGTCAGCGTCCGCTTGCCGCCATCACGGGTTCGCAGTTTGCAGATTCCGGAAACTGGCATGACTTCATTCCCGTAACTGCGCAACCCGGGCGACACGAGTAGCCGAACCCGCACCACATCTGCAAGAGCCAATTGCTTTGCTTTCCCCTGTTCGATCAAGATTAGCGAGTCGCCCTCCAAACGAAGGACCTGCTCGGGAGAAAACGCATTGGGTCGTGACGAATACTGGATCTCAATCATGCACAATACATAAATAAAACAGTTACTTCGGTCACAAGGAAAACCAAATTGCCCTAGGGGTTCTCCATGGCCAAACCGTGAAATCCAGCAGGTTCAACGCACTTGGCAACTGATTGCCCGCGAGGCACGATCGCATGATAACCAATTGTCGTGCAACTTCCTGCCGGGTAAAATTTTCTGCAATGTTTTTTTGGGGGTGAGAACGAATTGAGCCCAATCCGCTACGTGGTCGCGGGTCCAACATCCGGGCCTGGTCGTTCAAAAGAAACCTGGCCCAATCAGACAGCAATTGGGGAAGGACTTTTGCTGTCTCCAAATGTCAGAACCGGGATCGGGTACTGAAACGGGAGGCGTTGTGTCTGGCATTATTGAGACGGGTTTGCGCAGTGTCGATCTGCTCGTTCCACTGGCCGTCGGCTCCGACGAGCTGGTTTGTGGCGACCCTCGATCGGGTGTGCGGATTCTGGGGACCGAGATCGCGTTAAGGCTGGCGAGTCTGTCGGTCGATCCATTCCATGTCGTGATCTATCTCGACTCGGGCCTGGCCGAAGTGGATAAGGTGGTGGCCGAATTGCAGGACGCCGCATTGTTTCTCAAATCAGTGCATGTGGTTGAAGCTGTGTCGTCACCATTGTTGCAGAGGCATCGGGAGGAGCGGCAGGGCCGAAAACGGGACGCGGTTTTCGCTGTCTCGTCCAACACCCGATTCGTTCACGGATTCCGCCAGGCGATTCACTTCGAGCGGTCCGACCGCAGCGCGGAAGTGCCGCTGAATTCCTTTACTGTCTGCGAAGAAACAATTCCTGGCGACTTCGGAGCAAGGCTGGTTTGCTCGAGGGCGGTCGCAGTCGAGGCGATCTACCCGGCGATTGATACCCGCAAGTCGCTCTCCACGGCTTCTGCCAGTAGTGCGATCGGTCAACACCGCCGGAAAACGGCCGAGCAAGTCCGCATGGCGATTAACGAGGTTCTCGAGAACCTGTACGAGGGGGCGATCGACGACGAAAACTGGTTCTTCAACACCGATCCGGGTGGGCGTGCGGCGGTGCAGTTGCTCTGCTTCATCAGCCAGCCCTACTTTATCGCCGAGCCATATACCGGACAGAAAGGGGCGTTTGTCCCGGTCAATGAGGCGGTCAGCAATTTCGAAGCAATTCTTGCTGGCCGTTTGGCCCATTTGGTGCCGCGGAATTTCCGCTTCCGCAATTCGTTGCCAAGCTGATTTACGCCGACAACAACCGGATTATGGGGCTCTTTGAACCGCCCTTCCGCGACTGTCGCTGTAGCGTCTTCGGGCTTGGCGGGCTTATTCAAATCGGATTCAGGCAGTCCCATTGATTTCAAGGGAGCTTGATTGATTGCAACAGTTCCAGAAAGTCATCCCGTTTCTGCAGTGACTGAAGATCGGGATCTTTACGCAATCGATCCACATCGTCCAGACCCATTTTGACCAACTGGGTAAGCAATTCCACCGAACGCAAAGCCTGGGGTTCCTCGTCCGAGATGCCATAAGCCATGGCGTGAATCCGGGCCCGGGCAAAGATCGTGGGAGGCTGTTGGACATCGGCCAGCGATTCGGCAATCTCAATCGCTTTGGCGGTTTCGCCTGCCCGAACCAGACTCTGGGCGGTCTTGCTGCGATAAGTAATCTCTTGCCCGGGCGGTTGATGTTCCGCCATCCACTCCCAGTCCGTGGCTGCCTCCGCAAATCGACCGGTTGCATCCAGAAGGGGAGCGCGTCGATTGAGCGCGTTGTGCAAAAAGGCTTCGCCCTGTTCGTCCTCCGGAGCCGCTTGCAGCAACGTCTGTAATCCCGTTACAGCTTCATCCAGAAGTTTGATGGCTCCGGCCGTGTCACCGGCCGCAATCAAACCATCACTGCGGTTGACCTGGTTCCCGCTCCATGCCCGGCGCACGCCCAATTTTTCCGGATGGGATTCCGCCAGGGGTTTCAAGACGATTGTCGCCCTTTCAAGAGTTTCGGAAGCAACCGGGTCTTGCAGCCTGGACTGGATGATCCACAAATTGGTCAATCCTCCGGCAAATTCCAGTTGCTTTGAGATATTGTCCGGGTCTTTGTCCACCATTTGTTCAGTGATTATCAGAGCCTCCTGATACTGAGCGACGGCACGTGGAAGCTCTTTCTGCTGTGTGTATACATTTCCCAACAACATCTTCAATCGGACCAGTTCGGCCGCGTATTCCAGCACCTCCGGCCGACGATCGAGCAGTTTTCCCTTGATGGCGATGGCTTCGCTGTATGATTTCCCGGCTCCATCCAGATCACCTGCCGAAAACAACTGACCCGCGCGATTCCAATGCGATTCGGCGAGGCGATTCAAATACAACAGTTCGTCAGGAGACTCTTTTACGAGTTGTTCCAAAAGAGCCAGACTTCGATCGTGCCAACTCCGGACCTGCGCCAGATCCCCGGCTTGCTCGTCGAGGCTGGATCGATTTTCGAGTGCTCGTGCCAGGTCCAGTCGATAACTTGACTCTGCGGGTTTTTCGCCAGCCAGTTTTTCCAGCGTCTCTACGGCAAAATCGAGATCGGCCAGCGCTTTTTCCCGTTCGCCACTTCCGGCCAGCAATCTTCCCCGTGAACTTCGTTCAATTGCCAGGTCGCGCCGGAATTTTGCCACATCTGGAAAATCCGCAGTCAATGATTCCAGAATCCTGACGCTCTCCTCGATAGCTTTCCTTTTTCCTGCCGTATCACCCAACCGGTCCAGTGCGGTGGAAACATTGTGGTGCAGACTGGCCAGTTTGACTCGATAATCGGGGGTCAGCGGAAACTCCCGGTTCAATTGCTGTTTCAGGTTCAAAGCGGCACGATACTCCGCCAGACTTTTTTCCGTGTCCTCAATTCGTTCGTAGAGGTCACCCAGACCATAGTGGCTGTCGGAGAGTTCATCACGGTACTCGGGAACTTCCGGCGACAAAGCGACCAGTTGCGCTCGCAAAGTCTGGCCGGCGCGAAACTGTTTTTCCGCCTCGACAACTTCGCCGTCCGCCAACAACAGATTGGCGCGGTTGTTGTGGAGAGTGGCCAGAGTCTGCCGCATTTTGATTTCCTCTGGTTGCGCCTTGACGAGTTCGACCAGAATCGTCTCCGCAGCGGCATAGGATTGATTGGCGGCCGCGTACTGACCACTGGCTCTTAGCACGACCCCGCGGGCACTTGCGGCCGACGCCTCAATTAACTTGAGTTGTGGATCCTCAGGCTGCTTCTGAATGGCCCGGCGACTTTCCAGTTCGGCCGCGTCCAGTTGCTGCAGTGCCGGTTCCAGTTTCCCCTCCAGACGAAGACGTGCTCCATAACCGATTCGAGCTTCAACCAACTGACGCAGGGTTGGGGCATCGTCCGGTTGGTCGGTAACCAATTCAGTCAGAATTTCAACTGCCTGCCGGTAATTGGCACCTGCATCCACGTGTTCGCCCAATCGCTCGCGCAGGTTGGCCACCCGAACTTGCCCTTCGGCCTGCATTCGTCGAGCCTGGTTGCTGTCTCCCTGGGCTGCGGCGAACAAATCCCATTGCGCCAGTGCCTTGCGCAGAATATTCTTGTCGTTGGGCGTGAGGATCGTTCGCGAGGCAAACTGTCGTTCCACAAACTCGTCCGTGAAGGACTGCAGTGCCAAAAGAGCCTGTGCGGTGGCGGCTTCCGCCTGCTTGCGTTGGTTTGTTTCGGCAAGGCCAGCCGCCACTGCTTTCTTTTGTGCCACACGGGCGTTCCACAAACCGATTGCGGTGCCTGTAATCCCGGCGACCAGAGACAGCGCGATTAGTCCCGCGGCCAGCACCGGCACGCGGTTTCGGCGAACCAGTTTTTGCAATCGGTACCAGCGGCTGGGAGGAGCCGCGAGCACCGGTTCGCCAATCAGGTAGCGCCGAACGTCGGCAGCAAAACCGCTGGCGGAGTCATAGCGCCGGGTGCGGTCCTTTTCCAGTGACTTCATTACAATCCAGTCCAACTCGCCCCGAATCATTCGCGTCAGTCGGGCTGGCTCGGTATGCCGATTGGCACTGATCGACGGCAGTCCCTCGTCAGTGCTGAGTTTGCTGCTGGGAGTCGAGGGGTCTTCTTCGCGAATGATTCGCAGAATTTCGAAGATGGCGGCCCGGCCCAATCGTTTGCGATCAAATGGCAGGCTGCCTGTCAGCAATTCGTAAAGGACGATTCCAAGCGAATAGACATCGGTGCGGGTATCGATGTCCATCTGGTCGACACTCGCCTGTTCTGGCGACATGTACTGGGGCGTACCGACAATTGCTCCAAGGGCGGTGTCCAGCGTTTTGTCGGTCAGCGACTGGCCAATGGCCTTGGCCACGCCAAAGTCGATTACTTTGGGGACTGCTTTTCCATCGTTAACCGTGACAAGAATATTGGAAGGCTTGATGTCGCGATGGATGATCCCTTTTTGGTGTGCGTGCTGAATCGCTTCGCAGACCGGAACAAACAGTTCCAATCGTTCGCGAAGTGACAGTCGGTTCTGGTCGCAGTAGCGGTTGATGGGTACACCTTTGACCAGCTCCATCACAAAAAAGGGAAGCCCCAGCTGATCCAGCGTCCCTCCATCCAGAATGCGCGCGATATGAGGATGATCCATCACGGCGAGCGCCTGACGCTCAGCTTCGAAGCGGGCCACGACCTGGTTGGAGTCGGCCCCGGTCTTGATCAGTTTGACCGCTACCTTGCGTCGTACCGGTTCGGTCTGGTCAGCCAGCCAAACGGCACCCATGCCGCCTTCACCAATTACCTGCAACAGTTTGTACTTTCCGGCGATGACCGTTCCGGCAGTAATTTGAGAGCCTTGAGTTCCCTGTGAAATGCCGGGGGCGCTAGAGTGAGTTTGATCCATCTCCCCAAGGTCGAACCCCCCTGATGACATGGGCCTCTCCGAATCGATGGGTGTTTGCCCGGGCAACTCGCCAACACGCGTCCGATTGGCCAATTCGTTCTGAACATCCTGCAGCAAGGCCGCATCGGCCGCGCAAGCACCGACCAAAAAGTCGTCCTGTTCATGTAGGGGGAGTCGCGCGGCGGCCTCGGCGATTTGCCGAACCAAAGCCGGATCGTTCATGGGTACCGCCGAATTCGAGAACTGCAAAGGGGCTTAAAACTGGCTGCGAATGTTTCAGACCAAGCGGGCCGGGTTCGTATTGGCCCGACAGATTTCTTCGCACCGTTCCATTCTCCGAAAGCCAGCTCGTCATGACAATCACGGGTCAATGTTCCAAACAGGAAAAGAATCTCCGACACTGGAATGTGGTCCAAAAATGATTGATAATGGAATTGTCGCGAATTCCCGCATCTTTATTCGGGGCAAAGGACACATTGACTGCCGGGAAATTTGTCCTCACGAATTCATTTGCGGGTTTCAGAACAAGACAAGTAGACTAATAGCGGAGTGGGAAAGCGTTTTTCTGGAGCTGGAATTCATGCGTTTTCAACAGCGATTCGTTGGCCTTTTGGTCGGAGTGGTTGCTTTTTCCCAGTGGAATCTGTTGCCGGATTTGATCGCCCAGGAACGGCAGATTCAACAAGAAAAGCAGCAGCAAACAGACGAGTTGTTTTCGGGCCCGCAGATTGACGAAGCGATGCCGGAACTTGCCGTCCTGCAATTGTATGGTGACTCGGGCAAACCAATCGCAGTTGTGCCAGGTGCTTCCGACCAGCTTCAATTGATCGTGTTCGTTCATGAGCGGACGAGACCTGCGTTCGGGTTGGTGCGCGGGTTCGCGGCCTACTCAAAACATCTTGGAGAACAAATCGACAGTTCGGTCGTGTTTCTGACGGACGATGTGGGAGAAACGAAACAGTGGTCGATCAATGCCCGACAGTCAATTCCCGAGGGTGCGCGGATGTTCGTTAGTGCTGACGGGATCGAAGGTCCGGGTTCGTGGGGGCTAAATCGAAACGTGATGATAACTGTGGTTCTGGGACGCGATGGAAAGGTGCTCGACAACTTTGCGATCGTCCAGCCGAGTGCGTCTGAGGACCTGAAGAAAGTCTCCGGTTCGATAGCAAAATCGCTTGGCATCGACTCGCCGACGGAGAAGCAATTGACGGAGTGGTTGGGTCAGCGGCAAATGGATGCGAGAGGGGCTCCAATTGTCGATATTCGGTCGTTGCTTTCCCCCGTGATCCAAAAAACCGCGACCCCTGAAAAAGTTGAGGCGGCGGCAAAAAAAGTGGAACAACGTGCGGCGAAAGACAGTGCCTTCAAAATCGCAGTCGGGAACGCTTGTCGGCGAATCGTCGAAGGGGGCGTACTGGAAAACTACGGCACGGAACCGGCTCAAGTTTATTTGAAATCATGGGCCGAGACATTCAAGGACGATGACGCCGCTGAAATGAAGGACAAGGACGAGGGCTCGAAGACAGAAAAAGGGAATTCCGATAGAGACGGCGGTGGCGGATCGGGCCAATAACCCTTTGAAACGATCGGCGACGAGCCAGAGCCATGTTCGAATTTTTGAGAAAATTGCCTGAAACCCCGAATGCAACTGCGCGTTGGATTTGTCTGCTACTGGTTTTAAACGGCGCAAGTTCTGGCTTGGTCGCTGAGGCCGATGACCCCATCGATTTTGACACGCAGATCATGGCGGTCATCTCGAAGAATGGTTGCAATGCTGCGGCCTGTCATGGATCGTCGGGAGGCCGGGGCGGATTTCAGCTGTCCCTGTTTGGTTCAGACCCCGATCTGGATTACGACCAGATTGTTCGGGAACGATACGGCCGAAGAATCCATCGAACGGATCCATCCAACAGTCTCATTCTGTTGAAGGCAACTGACTCGATTGCACATGAAGGTGGATTGCGATTCGCTGCGGACAGCCGCGAGTACGGCCTGATTCGGGACTGGATCGCCCAGGGCTCGCGGCGCGTTCATTCCCGGCAGCTTCAGCGAATCGTAATTGATCCGCCATCGATTGCGTTGAAGAACGAAGGCGATTCGGCGTTATTCAAAGTCATGGCGAGTTTTGAGGACGGAACAACCGTTGATGTCAGCCAGGACGCGGTCGTCAGTCTGCTCGATGACGAGTCTCTGCAACTGGAAGAAATGAAAATCATTGCGCGACGGCCGGGTCTGCATTCGGTGCTGGTTCGATATCTCGATCAAGTCGGATTGATGCAAGTCACCCTCCCCTATTCTGCCGGGACAATCGCCGATTTGCCCAGTCGCGGATTTATCGACGATGCGATCAACGCCGGATTGAACCGATTGGGAATTGAGCCGGTGCTGGTCGCTGACGACCTGACCCTTTATCGCCGGCTGTCACTGGATTTGCTTGGCGAGTTGCCGGATTTTTCAGACGCACAGTCGTTTGCCAATTCGCCGGAGCCTGACAAATACGAGCGGCTGGTGGATCGAATGCTGGCGGACGACAGGTTCGTGAATCTTTGGACCTGGCATTTGGCCGAGTGGTTGAGGGTCGGTGGGTCGGGACAAAATGAAACAGTTGCCAATAACTATCAGGAGTGGATTCGAAAGCGGGTTGCCGGAGACGCGTCATTGGCTCGACTGGCCGAAGAATCCTTGACAGCAACGGGCGATGCCGAGAACGGTGCGACTGGTTTCTATCGATTGACAAATGAGCCGGGGATTCAGGCCGAGTTGGCTTGCAATACCTGGATGGGAGTCCGGATTGGATGTGCGAATTGCCATAACCATCCGCTGGATCACTGGAAGCGAACAGAGTATTTCCAGTTCGCTGGTTTCTTTGCGGGGATTCGTCGCGATGGCGACGTACGCATGACAACGAATACGACTCTGATCAATCCTGTGACCCGAAAACTGGCGATAGCGGCTTTGCCGGATGGAATTCCGCTCGATAGCGCGGACCCCAGGCGAACTCTCGCTGATTGGCTGGCGAGCACCGACAATCCGTACTTTGCGCATTCCACCGCCAACCGGACTTGGGCGATCCTGATGGGTCGCGGGGTCTATGAACCGGTCGATGATTTTCGGGCAACGAATCCGGTCTCGAATCGGGATTTGCTCGATGGGCTGGCCGAATTTCAGCGGGCGAACAATTTTGAGTTGCGACCGCTTGTTCGTGCAATCGTAGTGTCGGAGGCCTATCGGCGGCAAACCACCAGCGATCCGGTGACTGGCCAGGATCGTTTCTATTGGCGTTTCATGTCCAGGGAATTGCCTGCGCCAGTTCTGTTTGATTCGATCGAGCAAGTGACTTTTGGCGAGCAACATTCCAAACGCCGCGAATGGTTGAGTGTTTCGATACCGACTCAATTTCCTGAGTTGACCGTGCTTGGGCAATGCGATCGAAACGCGAACTGCCTTCCATCCGCTTCGACGGGGGCTTCCAATCGGGGTCTCACCGAGAATCTCGAGTTCATGAATGGATCGATATTGAACGAGCGAATACTGATTGAGCAGGGGTTTCTGAAGTCGGCGATTGGCGCAGGTGAATCGGACCGGGTAATTCTGGAAAGCTTGTATTCGCAGGCTTTTTCGCGGTTGCCGGAAGCAAAGGAAGAGGTGTTTTGGATGGAGAGACTGGCTGGCAATCAGAAACCCGCCGATCGAATTCTGTTGTGGCAGGATATCATTTGGTCGATACTGAACAGTCGTGAATTTGTAACGAATCATTGAGGCAAGGCTTTGTCGCCCGTACGCAATCAGACTCGATGTGATGGAGTAACCCGCCGGGATTTTGTCCGGTTTGGGTCGCTGGGTGCGCTTGGACTGGGGTTGCTGGATTTGCGGGTTGTAGGAGCGATCGAGTCGTCCCGTCGCAACAACAAGAACTGCATTCTTGTTTGGCTGGACGGTGGTGCAAGTCATCTCGAGACGTTTGATCCAAAGCCGTTGATGCCGAGCGAAGTGCGTGGTCCGCTGGATTCGATCGCAACTTCGGTGCCGGGCGTCCGCTTCGGCGAGTGTTTGCCGCAGCTTGCCGAACGGATGTCGTCGATGACGTTGTTGCGGGGGATGACTTCGCCGCTCGGTGAGCACAACCTCGGTGCCCAATACATGTTGACCGGGTACAAGCCGACTCCGGCACTGGAGTATCCGGTGATGGGTTGTGCGGTCAGTCATCTTCGAGTTGGGACTGGCGAACTCCCGGCTCACGTGGCGATTCCAAATCATTCGGTTGGTGGAGCGAGGTTTCGACCGAACGGCTATTTGCCATCCAGCTGTTTGCCGTTTGAGTTGATGAAGGGAGAGAAAACAAAAGGGCTGAACGCTGGTTCATTGCAAATGGTTGGCGGACTGGATCAGGTTCGCGTCGATCGTCGCGCGGAGTATTTGAAGCAACTGGACGAATTTTCGAAATCGCTGGATCGGGCCGGAGCATTGCCAGACTATTCCGGGCTGGATCAGGCGGTTCGGTTGATTACATCGCCAGAGGCAAGAGCTGCCTTTGATCTGGAAAAAGAACCGGGACGCATTCGCAATCAGTACGGACAATCGCTGTTTGGCCAGAGTTGTTTGCTGGCTCGAAGGATGATTGAAGGGGGCGTGAAGTTTGTGACGGTCAACTATCCAGGCTGGGATACACATGACAACCTGGTGGTGCGGTTGAAGGATGGATATGTTGGAGCCCTCGATCCGGTTGGGTTGATTCCAAATCTGGATCGGGGATTGTCAGCGTTGCTGGCCGATTTGGAAGATCGCCGTTTACTGGACGAAACGCTGGTCGTGGTGATGGCTGAGTTCGGCCGAACTCCCAGGATCAATGCAGCTGGCGGTCGCGATCATTGGCCACGGTCGTTTAGCGTTTTGATGGCGGGAGGTGGGACTCCGCAGGGTTTGGTGTTTGGTGAAAGTGATGAGTCGGGTGAGTCCCCGAAAACGGACGCCGTGTCGCCGTCTGACTTGGTTGCAACGATTTACCAATTGCTGGGAATTGATCCGAATCAGGAACTGGTGACTCCAGATGGCAGACCAGTCCGTCTGGTGCGCGATGGAGCGGTCATTCGGCAAGTTTCCGGTTAAGTAGCAAACACGAAAACAAGGCTCGATCCATGTTTCGCTTCCTTATGTGTTTGTTCGTTTCATTTTGTCTTTTGACGTTTTCTGCCTTGCGTAGTGGGCAGGAAATACCTGCGTTGATTTCAACGTTTCCTGGTCCGGTCAACGCGATCCTGTTTTTGAGTGATGATGATCGAATCCTGGTTGGTGTGCAGGATGAAGTTCACCTGCTTGGTCGCGATGGAAAAATTCTCCGGTCGTGCACGCTGCCGATTCGCCAAGTGACTTCGATTGAAGTTTTGAGTGACGGGCAAACCGTATACGTGGCTGGGGGTGATCCGGGGTTGGAAGGGAAGATTTTTGCGATCAACCTGAAATCAATGGAAGTCGAAAAGGAATTCGACCTGCACCATGACGTGGTTTCTTCGCTGGCGATTTCACCGGATGGGAAACGGATTGTTGCTGCATCGATTGAACAGAACGTTGGTGTCTTGGATTTGGCAACAGAGAAATCGTTCCAGCTCTCCGGGCATTCCAAGGCGGTCACGGGTGTGGACTGGATCGATGATCAACTGGCGGTGTCGGTTGCCGAGGATATGAGCGTTCGGGTTTGGGATGTGAACGATCAATCACTTGTGCGGACGATGAACCAGCACGTTGGGCCGGTGTTGGGAGTTCGGTTGCTGGATGGTGCCGAGTCGCCCCGGCCAGTGATTGCGACATGGGGGAAGGATCGAACAGTTCGATTTTGGCAACCGACGATTGGCAGGATGATGCGGTTTGCGGTCCTGGAAGGTATACCGTTGACTGTTTGCTGGAATTCCGGAAAGAGAGAATTGATTGTCGGCGACTCGACGGGCTCGGTCCGCTGGATCGATTGGCAGACAGGCAAAGTGTTGCGGGCTGAAAAGCTGTCGGACGATTGGATTGTAGCTCTGGATATCGAAAAGAAATCGGGGCAGATTCTGGCCGGGACGTCATCGGGGGAATTGCTGCGAATAGTCGATTCTGACCCGAAAACGCCGTAGATCTCGCTCAGCTGCGTTTCTGTGCCGCCCAATCGCCACGATTCGATCTCTTTCGATCACCGAATTGGCCAGTTTATCCGGAACTTGCCTGGCGACTGTCGCGTCGAATTCGGAGCATCCCGGATCGTCAGGCACACAGTTCGGGAATCTGTTCATAATGGGTTGAGATTGGCTGGCAACAGGCCGTCGGTTTTCCTGCTCAAGTGCCGTTTCAAGATTCAGCAAGGACGTCCATCGTACGCAGGTTCCACGTCGCCACAGTTTTCATTTGGACAAGGATTTGATTCCATGAACGGTACGCTCAACTTTTTTGGCCGGGGGCTGATCGGCTCGCTTGTTGTCGCGGGAATGGTTTTTCAATCGGGAATCGTGGAAGCCAGGCAAGGCCAGGAAATCTCGATGATAGAAGACTTCGCCCTGGCCAGCGACCGGGAAGCTGTCTTGCAAAAGCTGGTTCCAGGTTCAGAAGAATATTTTTATCTGAACTCACTGCATGCCCAGAATCTGATGCAGTTGGATAAAGTCGATGGGCTGTTGGTGCAATGGAAGAAGCAGTATGGAGAAACCGGGCAGTGGCGATCGATTCGAAACCGGCAAGCGCTGTTGAGCTATGAGTTCAATCCGGAAGCGTCGGTCGGCATAATCAAAACAGAACTGAATCTCTCTTTTGATCACCAACGAAGAATTCCACCGGCCAGTCGCAACTTGCCTTCGCAGCTGGAAGCTTCGCTGTTCGAGCCCGGACGTTTGATCGCGCGGGACTTGCAACGCGATGGAAACCTGGCGCGGATGACCGAGTACGCGCTGTATCGGCTGGGGGAACGTTCGGACAGCCTCGCGATATGGCAGAAGCGGGAATTGCTCAAGCGGATTCAGTATCCGGACTATCCGGGGCTGGTTGGTTTGGTTGTTGCCGAATTGCGAGACAAGGATTCGGGTGGTTTCGGCTCCTTGCCAATTCACTTGCGATTGACGGCAGCGCAACTGGACGAGTGTCGGGAATCGTACCCTGATCTCGGGAACAGCTCGCAATTTGCAAGGCAGTATGCCGGTCACTTGTTGTCCGACCAGCCGGAACTGCCGGGATATCTTGCGACGCGGATGTCGGATCTGGATCGTGTGATCGGATTTTTGAGGGGTTTGCCGCCTTCGCAAAATTCGTTCAAGGCTGCGGCAATTCACGAGCGGTTGAAGCTGGGTGTTTCCCAGGGTGTGTTTGATTTGGGACTGTTTCTCGAGTATTTGCAATTGCCCAGAAACCAGGGCTACATGCATCCGAGGTTGTTGAACAATTTGCAGCGAAACGATCAGGTTGTGAATTTGTCAGAGGATTTTCAGTCGGTACTCCGATGCCCACCGCCTCACAACGATACGGAGTTGGTGGATGCCTGCCTGCAACATTTCCTGACCGACGCCAACGCCGTTGGAAAGTTTAGTGAGTTGATCAACAAGGAATACCTTGAGCAGCAACTTGCCATCGCCCAGGTTATGGCGGGGCTGGGTGAGGCGTCCCGATGGTCAGCGATTCTGACTCCGGGGCGGTACCGGGAACTCGTTGAGCGAGTCGATCTGGAATTCAACTCAATCGACCGACTTTGGTATACGCCCGACGAAGCGGTTTCCGTTTCACTGAAGATTAAGAACATCGATGAGCTGGTTGTGCGGATCTACGAGTTGGACACGTTAAATTGTTACAGGGAAAATCCGGCCACGATCAGTGCGGATTTGTCGCTGGAAGGGCTGGTTCCGAATCATGAAAGGCGAGTCGCCCGCAAACAACAACCAGCCATTCGGACAGTCGAAACAGTTCAATTGGGTGAACTCGATCGTCGCGGCGTTTACATTGTTGATTTTATTGGTGGCGGAAAAAATTGCCGGGCCCTGATTCACAAGGGTCGATTAACTGGTGTTGCACAAACGACGGCGTCCGGTCACGAGTTTCGGGTGCTGGATGAAAACAGCAAGCCGCTGATGAACGGGGCGGTTTGGCTGGACGGACGAAAATTTGAGGCGGACGACAAGGGGATTGTGTTTGTGCCGTTCTCCAACGCGCCTGGTGAGCAGAAAATGATTTTGGAGCACGACGGGTTCGCCTCGTTGTCTTCGGCCAATATTGTCGGTGAAGACTGGACGATGGAAGTTGCGATGCATGTGGATCGTGAATCGTTGATCGCGGGACAGAAGGCGCGGGTACTGCTCAGGCCTTCACTGCGGGTTGCTGGAGTGCCGGTGCCAGCAAAGGACATTCTGAACGGGTGCCGACTGACGATGACGGCAAACTCGCTGGACGATGACCAGTCGGTTCGGGAGTTTCGTGACCTGGTAGTTGATGAGAGTGGAGAACTGGCGGTGGAATTTATGGTCCCCCCCAGAATGCGAACGCTTCGATTTGATTTTGCGGGAAGCGTTCGGGTTCACTCAAGAAGCTCAAACCAGGATTTGTCCGGCAACTCGACGTTTGCCGTAAATCGAATCGATACGACCGGCGAGATTATTTATGCACACCTGCTAAAGAACCGCGATGATTATCTGGTGGAGTTATTGGGGCGAAACGGTGAGCCTGCGACGCATTGGCCGGTTTCGGTGGAATTGCAATCGGCCTGGTCGAACGATCCGGTTGTTGCCGGGCTGCAGTCGGATGAGACGGGGCGGATTTTGTTGGGCAAGTTGGCTGATATCCGTGCATTGAAAGTTGTTGTTCGCGATGGGAACGAGCAGACATGGGATTTGACAGAGTTGTCTTCGCAAACATTGCCATCGGCGATGACTGTATTGGCCGGTAAGGCGTTTCGATTGCCGGTGCCTGCGGAATGGGGACTGGACCAGCCCGAATCGTTGTCGCTGTTTCGTGTTCGAGGTAGCGAGTTTGAAGAACAAGTGTCAGGTCGGGTCAAAGTCCAGGATGGGTCGCTGTTTG